>CACZPH010000120.1 GCA_902783025.1 uncultured Eubacteriales bacterium
CCAAATACAGGACGGCGAGAAAAGCCGCCGTGATCAATCTTTTCTTCATTATTAAACCTTTCCGAATTTTCTGTTTCTGTTTGAGTAATCGGATAATATTCCGTACAATTCTTCCGTATCGAAATCCGGCCACAGCGTATCGGTAAAATACAACTCGGCATATGCGGCTTGATACAGTAAAAAATTACTTAACCGTTTTTCTCCGCCGGTACGTACGATAAGATCCGGATCGGGACACCCCGAAGTGAAAAGCATATCCGAAAACGACTTTTCGTCGACTTCTTTCCCGTTTTTGATCGCCGCGTTGACGGCTTCGATTATTTCGTCTCTGCCGCCGTAATTGAGAGCTATGTTGAGCACTCCGTTTACCTTACCGGTTTCAACGCGAGAAAGATCGCGTATATCGGACAAAATCGTATCGCTCAGGCCCTTGGTCGAACCTATTACGTTGACTTTGATCCCTTTTGAGGTCAACTTCGAAAGTCTGGTCGTAAAATATCTGTGAAACAATCTCATCAGCTCGTCGACTTCTTTCTTGGGTCTGTTCCAGTTTTCAGTCGAAAAAGCATAAACAGTCACGTATTTCACGCCGATCTTAAAGGCGCTCCCGACGACGGAAAACATCGTCTTTACGCCTTTGCGATGACCTTCGCGGCGGTCGAGCCCGCGCGCCGTCGCCCATCTGCCGTTGCCGTCCATAATAAACGCGACGTGGACGGGGAGTTTAGCGGGATCAAACTTCAAGGATCTCACTTTCCTTCTTCTTGACTATCGCGTCGATATCGGCAATATTCTTGTCGATTATTTTCTGGACTTCCTTCTCGCAAGTCGCCACGTCGTCTTCGGTGATCAGGTTATCTTTCTTGAGCGCCTTTACCTTGTCGAGCGCGTCGCGGCGATGGTTACGCAAAGTGACCTTATAATCTTCGCCTATCTTACGTACTTGTTTTGTAAGGTCGCGACGTCTTTCTTCGGTAAGTTGCGGAAAGGCGAGTCTTATAACTTTGCCGTCGTCGGTGGGGGTAATACCTATATCCGACGCCATTATTGCCTTCTTTACTTCGCCGATCATACTCGAATCCCAAAGAGAAATAACGAGCAACCTTGCCTCGGGGACCGTGATATTTGCCATTTGGTTAAGCGGCGTCATCGATCCGTAATAGTCAACCGAGATTTTGTTGAGTATGTTGGGATTTGCGCGTCCGGCGCGGATAGCGACGAGATCGTCTTTGAGATGATCTATCGAACTCATTATTTCGAGTTCGTATTCTTCGAATATTTCGTCGACTTTTTCGTTAATCATAACAACCTCCAAACATAAAATTATTTTAAGTAAGTTCCAAATATAACCGTTTCGTTATATTATATCATAAAATTGCGGATTTTTCAAGGCTTAACGAATAATCGTTCCGATTTTTTCGCCCATTGCCGCACGGACCAAGCCGTCTTTTTCGTCAAGTCCGAAAGCGATGATGGGAATATTATTCTCCATGCAAAGAATTATGGAGGCCGCGTCCATAACGGCGAGATGACGGTCGACTACTTCCATATAGGATATCTCGTCGATCTTTTTCGCGTCGGGATTTTTGCGCGGATCGTCGGTATATACGCCGTCGATATTCTTAGCCATAAGAAGCGCGTCGGCGCCTATTTCCGAGGCCCTGAGAGCCGCGCCCGAATCCGTCGAAAAATACGGATTACCCGTGCCGCATGCAAAAATAACGATTCTGTTCTTTTCAAAATGCCTGAGCGCTTTGCGAAGAATAAATATCTCGGCGACCTGAGGCATCGAAAGAGCGGTCTGCACACGGCAGGCCACGCCTTTTTTCTCGATAGCGTCCTGCAGAGCAAGCGAATTCATTACCGTCGCTATCATACCCATTTGGTCTGCGGTAACGCGTTCCATATTGGTGCCCTGTCTGCCGCGCCAGAAGTTTCCCGCGCCGACGACGATACCTATCTGAACGCCTTTGTCGTGAAGCGCGACTATCTGGCTTACGATATGCTCGACCATTTCGGGATTGATACCGTGCTTCTGATCTCCCGCTAAGGCTTCTCCGCTTATTTTGAGTAGAATTCTCTTATACATAATCGTTCTCCTTTTTCTCTAAAAAAATGGGAACACTACGGCTTATAGCGTTCCCAAAAACCTTACTTAGTTGTTAGAGGAAAGTTTCGCGATCTCTTCCGCGAAGTTCTCGCTCTTCTTCTCAAGTCCTTCGCCCATAACGAATCTGTCAAACTTAACTACCGATATCTCGGTGCCGAGCTCTTTGGACAGTTTAGCGAAAAGTCCGGCGATGGTAACGGAAGGATCCTTAACGAAATCCTGGTCGATAAGGCACACTTCCTTGAGCATCTTAGCTACGCCGCCTTCGAGCATCTTTTCGATGATGGGTGCGGGCTTGTTGGCCTTCTTGGGATCGTTCATGATCTGTGCGCGAAGGATCTCTTTTTCGTGCTCGATCTCCTCCGCGGGCACTTCTTCGTTGTAGGTGTACTTGGGACCGAAAGCCGCGATATGCATCGCTACGTCGTGGCAAGCGGTCTTGAATTCTTCGTTATCATTGAGATCTTTTCCGGTCTTAACGGTAAGCAAAACGCCGATTTTGCCGCCCATGTGGATATAAGTCTCGACTCTGCCCTCAACTTCGCTGCGCGTAAATCTTCTGAGAGCGACTTTTTCGCCGGTAGCGGTGGTAACCGAATTGATCTGCTCGGTCACGGTGCCGTCGAACGAAAGGCTCTTGCTTGCGAGCAATTCTTCGTTGGAAGAGGGATTGAATTCTACGACTTGTTTTGCGAGCGATTGGCAAAGTCCGAGGAATACCTCGCCTTTACCTACGAAATCGGTTTCGCAGTTTACTTCTACGAGCGCGCCGACTTTGCCGTCGGTATAAGCGGCTACCGCGCCTTCGGACGCGATACGGCTTGCTTTCTTAGCGGCGATGGATACGCCCATTTCTCTAAGATACTCGGACGCCTTGTCAAAGTCTCCGTCGGTTGCGGTAAGGGCTTCTTTGCACTTCATCATGCCCGCGCCGGTGATCTCTCTGAGTTTCATTACGTCTTTTGCGGTAAATGCTGCCATAGTGATTTCTCCTTGTCGATTATTCGGCGTCCTTAGCTTCTTCCGCGGGTACTTCTTCCGCGGGTTCTTCAGCCTCTGCGGGCGCTTCCGCTGCCTGTGCCTCGGCGTTCATCTGCGCTTCGAGCTGACGACGAAGAGCAAGTCCTTCCTCGCCTTCCTTAGCCTCGATGACCGCGTCCGCCATTGCGCCGGCGATAAGCTTGATCGAACGGATAGCGTCGTCGTTGCCGGGAATAACGTAATCGATCTCGTCGGGATTGCAGTTGGTGTCAACGATAGCGACGATGGGGATATTGAGCTTTCTTGCCTCGGCAACCGCAAGATGTTCTTTCTTGGGGTCAACCACGAAAAGAGCGCCGGGAAGAGTGGTCATATCCTTGATACCGCCGAGATTCTCTTCGAGTTTGTCTCTTTCGGCGATAAGGTTAGCCACTTCTTTCTTGGGAAGAACGTTGAATTCGTTCATCTTCTCCATCTGGTTGAGTTTGTTGAGTCTGTCGATTCTGGTACGAACGGTGTTGAAGTTGGTAAGAGTACCGCCGAGCCAACGCGACTTCATGTAGAACATTCCGCACTTCTGCGCTTCCTGCATGATCGCTTCCTGAGCCTGCTTCTTCGTGCCTACGAAAAGGATCGATTTGCCCGAAAGAGCGACTTCCTTAACGAACGCGTACGCCTTGTCGATGAGATCCACGGTCTTTTCGAGATTGATGATATGAATATCGTTTCTCGAAGTGTAGATGTACTTCTTCATCTTGGGATCCCACTTGCGGGTGGGGTGTCCGAAATGAACGCCCGCCTCAAGTAACTGTTTCATAGAAACAACGTTTGCCATAATTTGTTTACCTCCGTTTTACCTCCTTGAGCATCAACTCCGACCCAAACGCTACGCATTGAAAAAATTTTACGTAACGCACAGAAGACCGGATCCGCGTCAAGTGCGTATTAAACCGTTTGTAATTATATCACAATAAAAAAAATAACGCAAACGAAATTGCGCTATTTTATTATTATATTTAACCGAAAATTTACTTTTTTTCGTCGCACTCGGCCTCGCAAGCCGCGCAATCGCCGTCGCACTCGGCGGAATATACCTCGAAAAACATATCGTAAACCTCGTTGGCAAGCTCTTCGTCTTCCACAGGCTCGACCTCCCAATCCGCGTCCGGATCGTCGTAATTGAGTATCTTGAAAACGTAAAGTCCTTCCTCCTCGGCCTGTTTCTCGTCGGCGGGCTCTAAAAGCGCGAAAAACTCGCCGTCTTTTTCTACGCACGCGACCTGAACGAAAGTATACTCGTTACCGTCGTCCGCGGCAAGGGTAAGGGTTTCTTCTTCGTCGAAAATTTCCACTTGTTCGTTTTTGTTTATCATGATTTACTCCTTTTTTTGTCAAGATAAGTCTGTAAAATTATTACCGCAGCGGCGGCGTCGACTATTCCTTTTCGCTTACTTTTCTTTACGCCAGCGGCGTCGAATCCGCGTTCCGCCTGCACCGTCGTAAGTCTTTCGTCCTCAAAAATAACGGGCTTGCCAGACGCCTTAGCCAGGACGTTGCCGAAAGTGCGGGTTTTATCCGCGCGCGGACCTTCCGTTCCGTTCATGTTGAGCGGCAACCCCACGACGATCTCTTCGCAGTCAAGCTCCGCCGCTTTCGCCGCTACGTAATCGATGTCTTTGCGCATCGTGACCGACTTGTAAGACTCGACGGGCGAAGCGAGGAATCCGGGTTCGTCCGAGACGGATATTCCTATACGGGCGTCGCCGTAATCAATTCCGAGAATCCGCACAAAAAAC
>CACZPH010000121.1 GCA_902783025.1 uncultured Eubacteriales bacterium
ATTATCTTTTTCCCACCGGGCAAAAGCGCTCCGTCCAACGCCACCGGAACTACGTCTCCCGCTTCGCCGTTCGGCGCGCCGGTAACGATCGTAATAATCTTTCCTCCTACGTCGGTTTCGCAAATTCTGAGTTTGTCGGCGTTGGGATGCTTGGTCGTCGAAAGGATTTTACCCGTCACGACGTTGAGTATATCGTCGCCGAGTCTTACGACTTCTTCGACCTCAAAACCGACGTTGACAAGTTTTTCCGTAAGTTCTTCGACGGAAATATTTCCTATATCCACATATTCTTTAAGCCAGCTTAAGGGTAATTTCATGATCGCTCTCCTTTAGTTGAATTGTTTGAGGAATCGAACGTCGTTTTCGAATTCCTGACGCATATCGTTGATACCGTACACAATTGTCGTGATACGATCGAGACCAATACCGAACGCAAAGCCGGTAAACTTGTCCGGATCGATATCGCAACCTTCGAGCACGTGCCTGTTGACCATGCCCGCACCGAGAATTTCTATCCAACCGGTACCTTTGCATACTCTGCATCCCCTGCCGGAGCAATGCGGACAGGACGCGTCGACTTCGACCGAAGGCTCGGTAAACGGAAAATATGACGGGCGGAATCTAATCTGCGTCGCCTCGCCGAAGAAGAATTTCGCAAACTTCTCCAGCATACCCTTAAGGTCGCACATCGTTATTTTTTTATCGACGACAAGACCTTCTATCTGATGAAAGACCGGCGAGTGAGTCGCGTCGATATCGTCGGAACGATATACTTTGCCGACGTTGATCATCTTGATGGGAGGCTTGTCCTTTTCCATAGTGCGGATCTGACCGGCAGAAGTCTGTGTCCTGAGCAGAATTTTGCCCGGAACGATATAAAACGTATCCTGCATTTCGCGCGCGGGATGATCTTTAGGAATATTGAGCGCTTCGAAATTGTAATAATCGGTCTCTATCTCCGGGCTGTCCGTCACGACGAAACCCATCGACGTAAAGAAATCTATTACTTTACGTCTTACGATATTGAGCGGGTGTCTTCCGCCTATCGGGCGCGCGGGCTTGTCGATAGTGATATCGATTTTTTCACTCTCGAGCTTAGCCGCGAGTTCCTTTTCGAAAAGCTCGTTGCCTTTCTTTTCGAACTGCTCGTCGAGTTTGGCGCGCGCTTCGTTGACGTATTTGCCTACTTCTGGCCTTTTCTCGGCGGGTAAATCCTTAAGATTGCGCATAAACGACGTCAAAGCCCCGTTCTTTCCCAAAACCGCGACTTTGATCTCGCCGAGCGTCTTTCCGTCCGTCGCCGCCGCTATTTTTTCGATAGTTTCGGCAACAAGTAAATTGATTTTCTCTTCCATACTACCTCCGCAAAAAAATAAAACGCCCCTACTTTAGGGCGTCTTAACGCTGTACCACCTAAATTCGCTCAAAAGAGCCTCGTTGAGTCTTTTACGATAAGAACTAACGGGTATTCTTACTGTAAATTCGGAACACCTGCTCGGGCGGTGAATATCTTCCGCGACGCGCAACTTTTCAGCCTTGAGTTGCTCTCTGTCTTATGCCGCGTATCTTGTGCCGTCCTCAAACGCATTTATTAATGCTATTTTAGCACAAAACCGCCGTTAAATCAACTGTTTTACCGAACTTTAGGGCACAAAATCGAGTTTTGAAGAAGAATTAAGATATACCGAAGGAATTTTACCGACGATCACGGTATCGCATATAAGGACTTCCGTCAGAGTCGAAATCGAATCGTTTGCTCCGGGAAGCACTATATTCACGTTGGAGTTTACGCTCAGATATATCTTGTGGTTTGTCTGATTGATCCCTCGCTCCGAAAAAACGGAATTGACTCTTACGGAAACCGAACCTATGGGAATTATTTTAATATTTACAAGAGGTCCTTTGCCGGCAAGAAAAACGAATCCGCTCAGCGAGCCGATCGGCACGTCGACTCCGCGGATACCGAGCCTGGCAAGACGATTCTGAGCTTCCGTTCCCACTTGCTGAACTATTTTATTGACAAATACGTCGTTAAGCCTTATCGACGTTACGTTTCCGTCTTCGTCGTAGTTTATTATTTCCGGAGTTTCTCCTCCCGCGGTCGACACCACGTTCAAAGCGGCTTCGCGCACGGCGTTTGAAGTGATCGCGCTCACTTCTTCCTGGGAGATCGACTTAATAACAGGTGAAACCGTACGCAAAAAATATACCGAACTAAATATAACAATTGCGATAAGCGCCGAAAAAACGCAAAAAATCTTGAAAAGTATTCTTTTCCTTCGCCTTGTCATACTTTATTTATATGACGCGCGCGATAAATTGTTAACTTTTTGATTTGGGCGAGAATATCAGCGTAACCACGTAGCTTGCGACGATCGCTACGCCTATTCCGAATCCGGTATTGATAAGACCGCCGGCAAACGCCCCTAAAAATCCGACTTTGTGCGCCCATTCGATCGCGCCTTTTGCCAGAGCGGCGCCGAATCCGACTATCGGGACGCTGATACCGGCGTTGAAAATATTGAATAAATAGTCATACACACCTAACGTTTCCAGGATTATCCCCGAGATCAAAAAAATAACGAGAATTTTTGCCGGAGTAAGACGCGTTTTGATAATAAGAATTTCGGCAATAAGACACAAAAGCCCTCCGGAAGCGAATACGAGCAAAAATTTAAGAAGAACTTGCCACCATTCCATTTTATACCTCCATCACCACTCCGTGACTTATACACGGAATAGTTTCGCCTTGATAACAACTGAGCGGACTCATAAGAGCGCCCGTTGCAAAATATGCTACTTTCTTTAATTCGCCGGCTTGCATTTTATCGAGAACAAACGACGAAACGACGCTTGCCGAACACCCCGCGCCGCTTCCTCCTTGATAGCAGTTTTGAGTCTCGTCATATATCAAAACGCCGCAATCGGTATAATTCTGACCTAACGTAACGCCTTTTTCTTTGATTATATCGCGCAATATGTC
>CACZPH010000122.1 GCA_902783025.1 uncultured Eubacteriales bacterium
CGTTTAGCGCGCGCGACTTGTTTTCTCAAGCCGCCGAGTTCGTTCTTGAGTTTGTTCATTGATTTTTTGATAGAAGTGTCGAGCGCGTCGGGAGTAACCGCCGAAGCGACTTTTTCTTTGATTTCGGCAAGTTCCGCTTTGACCGAAGCGTTTTCCGCTTTGCTTTCGACCAAAAGCGCTACTATCTCGTCGAGTCTGCCGAGCAAAACTTCGTTGTCTTGCGCTAACTTCGCCGCCCTTTGTTCGCTCTTTTGCGCTTCTTCCTTAAAGAACTCTATCTCGCCCTTCAGACTTGCTTCGGACTCTTCGCCTTTTTGCCGCAGCGATTCCAAAGCGTCCTTCAGCTCGGCGAATTTCGCTTCGTAATCGATCGAATCGGGTTCGCCTTTTTCTTCGTCGACTTTTTCGGATAATTCTTCTTTTTCTGCCGTTTCAAGCGGTTTTTCTTCTTGCTTTTCCGGCGTTTCGACTTCTTCGGCGATTTTTTGCGCCTCGGAGTTTTCCTCATTCTCCCCGGCCTTTAAGTCTTCTTGCTTTTCCGGCACTTCGACTTCTTCGGCGATTTTTTGCGCCTCGGAGTTTTCCTCATTCTCCCCGGCCTTTACGTCTTCTTGCGGCGCGGTCTTTAACCCGTCGATTTTTTCAGATACGCCGTCGATCGAATTCTTGAGTACGTTTACGTTATCGTTGATTATCGAGAGGTTTTCGAGCAGATTCGTACCGAGAGACTCGGTAAGATTCTTTACGTCCTCAAAAAGCCTGTCGAGTTGCGCGACGGTCTTATCGATGATCTCGCCGACCAACGCGTCCTTATCAAAAGCCGTTGCGCTTGCGGGAACGGCGACAGCCGCACCCGCCGCTCCGGCGGCCAACGAACCGAGCGAATCGCTGATCTCTTTGACGTAATCAAAAACCGTTTTGGGACTTATATCGCCGGTTTCATACGTTTTTTCTACCTTAACGGAGCGGAATTCATAGACGTCTTTTACGCGTAAGACAAGCAAACGATCGACAAGTTTAATGGCCTTATTGCGCAAGAATACCGCGTGTTCCCTGTCGGCGTTTCCGTTGATGGTATCAACGATATTTTCGAGATATTCGTATTGTTTTTCGTTTTCGGCGGCGCCCACTCCCCCGCAAACGCGGTTTTTGAAATTGAGCGCGTCTTTAAGCAAATCGAGACAATCTTCGGGATTGTGATCCCTGACTTCCGACGAAAGCGTGAGATAATACTCTACGTCTTTGCGCGAAATCTCCAGATACGCCTCGGCGGAATTGGATCTGACGTAATCGAAAAGAGCTTCCACGTCTCCGTCCCGCATCGGCAAGTCGTTGATATCGGATATAATATCGTTAAGGACTTCGACTATCGGAGAAACGTTGACGTTTTCCGTCGTCGCAATCTTATTCCCGAATTCCCCTACGGCTTTTATTTTCTCTCCGAGCGGAGCTTCGCTTTTTACGAGCGCGCCGATCCTTTCGCACTCGATATAAAGAGCCGCGAGCGCGTCGCCGGATTTGCGCGATATTTCGTCGCCGCTGCCGAGCGCCTGTCTTACGACGGCTATCTCGCCGAGAAGAGTCGGATCCGTCCTCTGCGCGGGGTTGTCGGTCCTGCCGTCGAGCGCTTTGCGTATCGAAACGAGTTCGTTACGAGTAAGGGCGACGTCGTATTCGAGCTTCGTAAGAGAAGCGACAATATCGGACTGGGGTTTTTCGGGCTCGGGTTTTTCCGCTTTAGGTTCGTTATTATAAGAATAAACTTTATTCTTAAGTTCGCGCAGTTCGTTATTTATCTGCCTTATCTCCGAATCCGTCTGCGCCGAAAGCCTGTTACGCTCTATCGCGGAAATTATCTCCTCCGTCTTACGCTCTATCGTGCGCGCCGCCGCGCCTTCGTCGGATTGGTATCTCGGCGGGGCGACGGGAGCGGGCTCCGGCGAAAAATACCCTTGATTGACAGCCATCGTCTTCTTGAGTTCGGCAATCTCGTCAAGCGCTTCGTCGAGGCTGTCCTCGTCCGAGCCTTCTCCGGATTTCAAGGAGTCGAAATCCTCGTCTTTGAATATTTCGGCAAGGGCCTTTTTTTGTTCGTTGTCCTGCATATTCGTCTCCTTAATAAGTCCTCTTGTTCCAGGTTGCCTGAGCGTTTTCGCCGTTAGTGCGCGCGCGTTCTACGCAATAGCGTATCGTCGACGAAATATCTCCGTCGCGCAGATCTTCCTCGCTCAGAGTATTGGCAAATCTGAGAAGTTTCGCCCGGTATTCGTCCGCGGCAAACTTACTGTCGATAGCCTGAAGGTCGTTTTTGTAAAACTCCAATTCGCGTAAAATACGCTCTTTACGTTGTGAAAAAGACGCGTTGGACTCGTATTGCGCGGTTATTGCCCGCGTACGCAAAAACGTCTTCTCCGCGTATATTTTGCGCTCGGTTTCTTCAAGTCTTCGCAAAAGTTCGCGTTGCTTTTCGCGGGCGCGCTCTTTGTCGGGCTTTTCGAGCGAATCCCTCACGGCCTCAAGATATTCGCGCTTGATCTGTTCGATCTCTTCGCGATACGAATACCGTTTCTTTTCCCGATCCGATTGTTCGGCGGGTTTGGGCGTAAACGTGCTGACGTAAAAAGCCGCGGGAGATAAAGTCGGGTAGTTGCGTTCGTACTCAAGCAGATCCTCGAGCTCCTTCTTCACCTTCGCTTTCTGTTCGGAAAGTTCGAATACTCTCCGCCCGGCTTCTTCGCGCTTGTCCGCGTTTTTCTTACCTATCTTCGCAAACGCGTCGGACGCAAGATCGTATTCGGCGGTAAGGGCTTCCAACTGAGCCTGAAGCTTGGATTTGTCGGCTGTAAGCCGCTGTCCGGTCAGATCGTATTTACGCTTGGCAAGAAGGCTGTCTTTCGCATACGTAACGTCTTCGTCGCTGAGCGAATAACTTGCCGCCGCGGCGGAAATTTTTCCGTTAAGATCGGCTATTTCCCGCTCGACGCTCTCAAGATCCTGCTTATATTCCGTAAGCGCGTTGGCGTTCTGCTCTATTTCTTTGTTCTTTTGAGTAATACCTTTCGATACGGAAGTCGAGGTCATCGCTCCCGTAGCGAGATTGTCGTAAAGTTGATTTACGTCGCTCTTTAGCCCCGCTTCGGTAACGGAAGCGTCTTCGGTTTTTTGTTTGAGCTTGTCAAAGTCTTCCTTCCTGATAATAAGCGCTTCGATCGGAGCGACGATCGCCGGGCATTTCTTGGTTACGGTAATGCCTCTTTCGTACATCTTGACAGTCTCGTACGCCTTACCGCCGTCGTTTGACATC
>CACZPH010000123.1 GCA_902783025.1 uncultured Eubacteriales bacterium
CAGGTCGAGGCAGGCGTACCCGCGACGAAGCGAGCGTACTAAGAGGTACGTGAGCGAGCAAGGGCGCGCCTAACGATGAGATGCGACGCTTATTCGCGGCGAAAAAGCAGAGGCGGTGAGATACGAGCGTTAGACAAGGCAAGAGGCTATCGACGAGAGGCGCGTACATAATCGTACGTAACTCGAAGTCGGTAGGCTCTTAACGCAGTATCACGCCGTATGTCGCCGCCGAAAAAATCAAGCCCAAGCGGAAGGGGTTGCCCTATACTGCGCAAACCACTCCGTATCCTTGAGCAGCACGCTGTTGTTAGAGCATTCGACGGTAAGGTCGGAGCCTATGGAACGGATAACGATAGTGCCGTTGAGAAGTCCGTACTCGTCGTTTTTGTACTTGCCGCCCTCTTGCTTGAGGGTGACGTACGCGGGAACGTAAACTCTGTCGGTGTAAGGCGCGATATTGTTGATAAATTCCTGCGTGGGGAAGGTATTATCGAGGTTCTGGGTGTACTCTACGCTGCCCGCTACGCACGAGGCTACGCAAATCTTGGGCTTGACTACCGACATAAGAGCCGGGGTGGTGGACGTCTTGGAGCCGTGATGTCCCGCCTTGTAGAAATCGACTTCGGGAAGAACGTTGTTTTCCACAAGTTTCGCTTCGCCTTCCTTTTCGAGGTCGCCGGTAAAGAGGAATTTGTGCTCGCCGTGCGTAAGAAGGAAACATACCGAGTAATTGTTCTCGTCGCTCGACTCGTATTCGTAATAGTAATTGTAGAGAATATCGATATACGTATCGTCGTTTAAGTCGTATCTGCGCTGAGCGCCGTCGCCTTCGTTGTTGTAGCACTGAAGGGCGGTAAAGTGCTTTGCTCCGTCCTCGGCTACTTCCTTGTCGCGCTTGCTCAAATACCGGCTGTACGCCGCGCTCGTCTTGTCGGATAGCGCGAAATCGATGATGGTGCCGAAGTTGTAGAAATCGAAAAGGCTGGTGTTTTCCTTGGTCGTTCCGGCAAAGTTGGCTATATGGTCGAGGTCCGCGTGAGTTACGAACGCGTATTCGAACACGCCGTCGGTCACGTACTGATCCACGTAGTCGCGAATAGTAGACAAACTCGTGGTAGCCGAGCCGCCGTCGATGAGAATATCGACTTCGCCCGCCTTGATATACACGCAATCGCCCGCTTTGTCGTTACCGAGCGGGAAGAAATGCACGGAAAGTTCGCTGCCTTCTTCGTCCTCTTCGGGAAGTCCCGCCTCGACTCTGAGCCGCTTGATCTCCTCTATCGCCGCCTCTAAGTCGGAAGCGTTTGTCACAAGAAGTTTTTGATCCGCGGTGAGGGCGTTGTAAGCCTTGGAAGCCGCTTTGACTTGCGCCTCGTCGTCAAGCGTAAGAGTAGAAGGAAGCGCGGAAATGGCATCTATTACCGCTTGTGCCGCAGCGCGGTCGCGAATGTTCTTTATCTCCGCTTCAGCCGCCTCGAGGTCGGCAAAGTTGGTAACCTGCGCTTTTTGCTCGTCGGAAAGAGAATTGTACGCCCTACGAGCATCTTTTACCGCCGTTTCGTCTTCCAAAGTAACAGCGGAAGGAAGCGCGGCTATTTTGTCGCGCACCTTGGCGGGGGTAATCGGCTTAACCGGGCGAACGGTCATTTCTATTTTGCTCTCGTCTATTTTGGGCGCGCTTACGGTATAATAGCCCGCCGCGCCGGCAAAAACGCCCAAAACGAATACGAGTATGCACGCGATAACTGCTAAAACTCTTCTCATTTTACGCGTCCTCCCCTATCTCGACGATTTTTTGGAGCGTTACGGACGAAAATTTGCTCGCCGCAAGCTTTTCGATAAAGTCGTCGCCCGTGTATTCGAGCGTATATAAAATATAATACGTGCCGTCGCCGCTGAGCGTGGTCCCCTCGTAAGCGGAAAGGTGAGCGCCTTCGGCAAAAGGCAGATATTTTACTTCGGTCTTGACGTAGTCGGACAAATCTTTGCCTAAGCTTACGACCTTCGCGGTTTCGCCGTCGGCGTTTAAGTCGTACGTTTTGCCGCTCCCGAGAGTGATTTTGCTCTCGTAAGCCGCTCCGCCCGCGCGCAAAGTAAAGCCGTCGTTTTTCGCGATAACGCCCACCGTTACCGCTCCCGCCGCTATGCCCAAAACAAGGCAGATAACGAGCGCGACGATAAGCCCGACGTGGCGCTTGGCAAACTTCCTGGTTTCCCTCTTCGCGGTGCGCTTGACCGCTCTTTTGGCGACGTTTGCCGCCGAAGATTTCTTCCGAGCCATTTTGACCTCCTAAACTATTATCGTAAGCAAGTACGTGACGAGCCCTACGCCCGCCGCCGTAAGTATAAACGCTATTACCGGTATGGATTTCTTGGTGATAAGTTTGTAGCCTGTCATTATGACGGCAAGTACGCCGACCACCACGAGCGCGCGCCAATCAAAACCCGCCGCGTACACGCTCTTGAATCCTACCGCCGCCATAACCAAATACGCGCCGGCCGCCAAAATCATTCCCACCACAATCGGGCGGATAGAAATAAGCACGCTTTTTACGCCCGCGTACTGCGCGAATTTGCGGAAAAACATCGCTATAATAAGGATAATGATAAACGACGGAAGCACCACGCCCAGAGTCGCCACAAGCGCGCCGAAGAAGCCGCCCGCTATTCCCATCGTGGTCTGCGAGCCGATAAACGTCGCCATATTGATAGCAATAGGTCCGGGCGTGGACTCGGATATGGCGATATAGTCGAGAAGTTGTTCTTCGGTCAGCCAGCCGTGAGACGTGACTTCCTGCTGAATAAGCGGTATCATGCTCGCCCCGCCGCCGAACGTAAACAAACCTATCTTGAAAAAGGTAAGGAACAAATCGAGAAAAACGTTCATCTCTTGCCTCCCTCTTCCGTTTCGGTTTTCAAAGTTTTGCCGTCGTTTTCGCCGTTTGCGGTTTCGGTTTTCGGGGTTTCGGTTTCGTCGGAAACCGCCTGAGCGCCTTCGCTATTTTTCGAATTGCTTTCGTTTATCGCCTGAGCGCCTTCGCTTGTCGTCGAATTGCTTTCGTTTATTGTCTGAGCGCCTTCGCTATTTGTCGAATTAAGTCGCTTTTTGTCGCGGCTTACCGCTATTACGTAGGTAAGAACGCCTATAACGGCGCCCGCTAAAATAAAGTACACGGACGAAAACCTTACGGCGAAAATATCGATAAGCAGTATGCCGACAAAGGCGAGCGAAAAGCAAATTATCGCCAAAGGACGGCGGGGAAAAGACTTGAGCATTTTGATACCCGTGCGGAGAATAATCAGTCCTACGGCGCATTTGATACCGAAAAACGCCCATTTGACTATCTCGACGGACATAAACGCTTCGTAAAAAAACGATATGGCGAAGATGATGACAAACGACGGTATGACTACCGCGAGCGTGGCTAAAAACGAACCGAATACCCCGCCTATTTTGTATCCGATATACGTGGACGAATTTATCGCGATGGGTCCGGGTGTGGACTCGGCTATCGTCACTACGTCGGTAAGTTCTTCCTTGCTTATCCATTTGCGCTTGTTTACGACTTCGTCCTCGATAAGCGCTATCATGGCGTAACCGCCGCCGAACGTAAACAGACCTATCTTGAGAAAGGTCAGAAATAAAGATAAATATGTCTTGGCGGTCGCTTTCAATACTACTCTCCCAAATATTTCGCGTTGGTTTTTGCGCTCGAAAAAGTCTTGCCGTCGAGGTGCGTTCCGGTAGAAACGAAAGTAAGGCTCTTGCTGATCAAAAGTTGGCGCTTAAGGTTGTAGGCGGCGTTTTGCGCCTTGTCGCCGTACTTCCCGTCGCCGAGCACGGGGTGGCCGATATGCGCCAGATGCGCGCGTATCTGGTGCGTTTTGCCGGTAAAAAGTTCTATCTTAAGAAGCGACAGTTTGCCGTTGGTTTTAAGCACTTCGTAACCGGTCTTTATCTGAACTCCGCCTGCTTGCGGCGTATCGAAAACGCGCACTTCGCTATTATTTCCGTCCTTGACAAGGTACGCGGTAAGAACGGCTTTTTGCTCCGCCGTTTTGCCTACCGCTACCGCCTCGTAAAACTTCCTGACCGACTTTTCCCTGAAGGCGCGAAGCAATATTTCTTCGTACTCTTTGCTCTTGGCGAAGACGATAAGTCCTTCCGTGTTGCGGTCGAGCCTGTGAATAAAATACGTTTCGCCCTTTTTGCGCAAAAATTCGAACAGACCTTCGCTGCTGACCTGCGCTTCTTTGTCCGCGATAAGAACGTCGTCGTCTTCGTAAACGGTCGAATATATCTCGCGTTTTTTGTCTGAGCAGTAGACTTTTATTTCGTCGCCCGCCTTAACGAGCGCGCGTCTGTCGCCCGTCCTGACTCCGTTGATCCTCACGTCCTTGTTACGAAGCGCCGCGGTAAAAACGGAGGGTACGTATTCGGCGAAAAGTTCGTCGAGCGTCGAGCTTAAGTCGCCGTCGCGTTTTGCGTAAGAGATAAGCGTCATTTCAAAAATCCGTTGATTATCTGCTCTTCGGCTTCCTTTTCGGTAAGTCCGAGAGTCTGCAATTTTATTATCTGCTCGCCGGCTATCTTGCCGATTGCCGCCTCGTGGATAAGGCTCGCGTTGACATTGTTGCACTCGAGCGCGGGGATCGCGTCGACCTTGGCCTCGTCCATAATGATAGCGTCGCATTCGGTGTGTCCGGTGCAAAGGTTGTTGCCGTGAACGTCGGACTTGAAAAGTTGTCTGGACTTGTCCTTCGCAACCGAGCGCGAAACGACGTGCGCCGCCGAGTTTTCGCCGTCGAGATCGACTGTAAAATCGGTCGTGGCGTGCTGGTTGCCGTGCGTCATGATGTTTTCCTTGATGTCGAGTTTCGCTCCCGCCGCCAAACGCGCCTTGGTAACGCGCACGGTAGAGTCGATACCCCTGATCTGCAACGTGTCCATGCGCATATACGCGTTTTCGCCGAGTTCGATAACGGTCGTGGGGTTCATGACGTTTTCGCCGTTGCCGTCGCCCTCGCCGTAATGCTTCTCGACGTACTTGACTTTAGCGTTTTTTTCGATATGAAAAGTGTGGATACCGTCGTGCGCCGACTCCTGATCGCCGCAGTTGTGTATGCCGCAACCCGCTATGATAACCACGTCCGCGCCTTCGCCGATGTAAAAATCGTTGTAGACAAGGTCCTTGAGTCCGCTCTCGGATATGATGACGGGGATATGAACGCTCTCGTTTTTCGTGCCGGGCTTGACGATGATATCTATGCCGGGCTTGTCCGTCTTGGAAACTATCTCGATATTAGCCGTACTGCGCCTGCCCGCCGCTCCGCCGTTGGAGCGGATATTATACGCGCCCGTCGGCACGTCGTGAAGACCTGCGATCTCTTTGAGTAAATTTTTCTGTATCGCGTCCATTATTTGTCCTCCACCTTGCTCATGAGCACGCTGCAAGCCGCTTCCTTGGCCGCGTCCGCGTAAAGCGCGGGAAGTATCTCTTCTTTGCTCCCCTCGGCGGTCACTTTGCCGCCCGCTATCACGATAACTTTGTCCGCTATGTTGAGAATGCGCTCCTGGTGCGAAATAATGATGATGTTGCCGCCTATCTTCTCGCGCATTTTGCGGAAAACGGATATGAGATTGGAAAAACTCCACAGGTCTATGCCCGCTTCCGGCTCGTCGAAAATCGAAAGTTTAGTCCCGCGCGCCATCGTCATCGCTATCTCGATGCGCTTGAGCTCCCCGCCCGAAAGCGACGCGTTGACTTCGCGGTTTACGTACTCGCGCGCGCAAAGTCCCACTTCGGACAAATACGTGCAAACCTCTGCCGTGGTTATCTTTTTGCCCGCGGCGAGCGTTACGAGATCCTTGACCGTAATGCCTTTGAAGCGCACGGGCTGCTGAAACGCGAAACTTACGCCCGCTTTGGCGCGCTCCGTGATCGACAGCGCGGTAATATCCGCTCCGTCGAGTAAAATTTTGCCCTTGCTTACGGGGTATATGCCCGCGATGACCTTGGCGAGCGTGCTTTTGCCGCCGCCGTTGGGACCCGTGATAGCGACGAACTTGTCGTCGATAGTAAGGTTTACGTCGCTGAGTATCTCTTTGCCGTCGTCCGGCGCGACGTAAGAAACGTGCTGTAATTCTAACATTATTGCTCCTCTCTCGGCGTTGCCTCAAGTCTGTAAATCGGCAAGCCCTGCGAAATGAATCTGCTCTCGTACTCCGTGATTATGTTGCCCTCTTTGTACTCGCTGTGATGAAGATCGAGCGATACGTCGTGGATAATATAGCCTTCGCGCGAGAAATTTTCGATCGAAAACTCAAAAAGTTTGCGGTTGTCGGTCTTTTGGTAAATCGTGCCGCCGCCGGAGAGCATTTTGCGGTAAAGGCGTAAGTATCTCGGCGCGGTAAGACGGCGATTCGAGTAAGTATTCTTGGGGTACGGGCACGAAAAGTTGAGATATATGCGCTCGAAACTCCCTTCGTCGAAATACTCGTCGATATGCTCGGCAAGACAGTTGATAAACCTGAGATTTCGCGGTTTAGCCTCTTCCGCGCGCTCAAGCCCGTCGATGATAACGTTGCTTACCACCTCTAAGGCAAGAACGTTGATATTCGGGTTTTGCCCGGCAAGCGTTATGGCGAACGAGCCTTTGCCGCAGCCTATCTCCAGCCAGACGGGGTTAGCGTTGCCGAAAACGGCGGTAAGATCGAACTTGCCGTGGCGCTTTTCGGGTTCTTCGTAATACCCTTGCTCGGTAAGCAGCAGGTAGTGCGGGTGCGCCGCGATACGCGCGTCCAAATTGTTTTTTCTTCGCATTCGCATTATCCGATCTCCTTAAAGCCCGTTTCGTCGTCCGCTCTTACATACGCGTAAACTTCGGTATAATTGCCCTTTTCTTCGTCCTTGCCCCGGTGCGAAAAATACCAGTAGCCGTCGCCGAACGAATACGTTCCGGTCGAGCCGTACTCAAAATACGTGCCGCTCAATCCGTTTTTGCTCTCTCCTCCTTCCGCAAGCGGAAGCAGGTCGATCTCTTCGCCGGTTGCCTTGTGGCGGCTCTTTACGGGATCGGGACTTACGAAAAATCCCGAAAAGTTGGGAAAATCCGGCTTTTTGCCCCTGTAAACGGCGAGATACCACTGATTCGCGGCTTCGTCGTACTCAAGGTTCTGAACGCCCCAATTCGTGTTGCCCGTGTATACGAAATATTTTTTGCCCCGCACGTTTTCGCCGCTTCGGTGCATTTTGCTTTGATCGAGCGGCTTTGCGACGGTATCCCACCACTTAAGCGCGTCGGGGAACGAGAGAATAATCTGATAGTCCGAGTAATCCGAGGCGACGTCGAGATATATTCCGTAGGCGATACACAGCGATTTTTCGCCCGCCATAACGCCCCAGCCGGTGCCGTCTATGCCGCTGCAGCCGTATCTGTGAGCGCGCTCGACGCCCTTGTAGTTTACTTTCGCCTTGTAGTCGTCTGCCACCTGGCTGAGATACACGGCGCGCATTACGCCGTCGTCTTTTGCGTCCATGCCGACGCGGTTTATCTTGTCGACGTCGAAAACAGCGCAGTAAAACGCGTCGTCAAAGTCCCGCGTTACGCCTATTTTTTGCTTGATCCCCTTGCCGATAGAGTCGTTTTTGAACTCGAGCGAACCGTAAACCTTGCCGTCGTCTTCGCAAAAATCGATACATCCGAGGTGCCCGATAAGCCCGCCGCACGTGCCTACGATATTGCCGTCAAGGTCCGACTTTACCAAAAGCGTGGTAAAAGAATAATAGATAAAGCCGCCTTTTTTGTCGACGGCTATACCCTGACAATGGTTTGGACCGTGGTAGCCAGAAAAAATGCTCTTCGGATAGTTAAAAGTCAATATTTGTTCTCCAGTTGTTTTCTTCGCTTTTTTATTGTACCACTTTTCGCGCCGATTTTCAAGGAAAACGCCGCTATTATTAAAGAATAATTTTGTATATACCGCTTGTTTTTGATAGACAAATCGCGGCGAAAGTTGTATAATCTCAATATACCATAGGCGGTGACTTATGAAAAAAGACTTTGACAGGGTATTGATAAGCAAAGAACAAATCGCGGCGCGCGTAAAAGAACTCGCCGCTACGCTCGACAGGGACTACGCGGGCAAAAAACCGCTGTTCATCTGCATTCTCAAGGGCAGCGTTATGTTTTTCGCCGACCTGCTTCGCGAAATGACCATAGACTGCGAAATGGATTTTATGTCCATATCGTCTTACGGCGGCGCGTCGAAGTCTTCGGGCGAAGTCCAGCTCATCAAGGATCTCGATCACTCGATAAGCGGCAAGGACGTCGTTATCGTCGAGGATATCATCGACAGCGGCAATACGCTCTCGTATCTCAAGCGCCTGCTACTCTCGCGCGATCCCGCTTCCGTAAAAATAATAACTTTGCTCGACAAGCCCGAACGCCGCACCGTCAACCTCTCGTCCGACTACGTGGGTTTTGTGATAGAGGACGAATTCGTCGTAGGCTACGGACTCGATTACGACCAGGCTTACCGCACCGAGAAAGAGATTTACGTTCTATCCCGCTCCGTTTACGAAAAGTAATTTACGGCACTTGTTTGCCGTTTTCCTC
>CACZPH010000124.1 GCA_902783025.1 uncultured Eubacteriales bacterium
CAGGTCGAGGCAGGCGTACCCGCGACGAAGCGAGCGTACTAAGAGGTACGTGAGCGAGCAAGGGCGCGCCTAACGATGAGATGCGACACTTATTCGCGTCGAAAAAGCAAAGGCGGCGAGATACGAGCGTCAGACAAGGCAAAGGGAGTCGGCACGATGCGCGCGTACAAAACGTACGTAAGCAAGTGCCGACTCCCTTTAACGCTGTATCACGCCGTATGTCGGCGCCTTTTTTAATTGTGGTGGTTGTTGTCCTTTACTACTACATCATGCGCCCCGCCCTCCACTATCGAAACGGAAGAAACGAGGGTAAGTTTGGCTTTACTTTGAAGTTCGGGGATAGTGAGAGCGCCGCAGTTGCACATAGTGGACTTAATTTTGGCGAGAGTCTGGATGACGTTGTCGTGCAAAGGTCCGGCGTAAGGCACGTAACTGTCGACGCCTTCGACGAACGAAAGCTTCTGGGCGCCGCCGAGGTCGTAACGCTGCCAGTTGCGCGCGCGGGCGCTGCCTTCGCCCCAGTACTCCTTCATGTAATTGCCGTTGACGAGGACTTTTTGAGTCGGGGATTCGTCAAAACGCGAGAAGTATCTGCCGAGCATACAGAAATCCGCTCCCATAGCGAGCGCCAAAGTGATATGATAGTCGTGGACAATTCCGCCGTCCGAGCAAATGGGCACGTACACGCCTGTTTCTTTGAAATACTCGTCGCGCGCCTTGGCTACTTCGATGACCGCGGTCGCCTGTCCTCTGCCTATGCCTTTGGTTTCGCGCGTGATGCAAATGGAGCCGCCGCCGATGCCGATTTTTACAAAGTCGGCTCCCGCCTCGGCAAGAAAACGGAATCCTTCGGCGTCCACTACGTTGCCCGCGCCTACTTTGACCGTATCGCCGTACTTGGCGCGGATCCAGCCGATAGTGCGGCTTTGCCACTCGGTAAAGCCCTCGGACGAATCTATGCAAAGCACGTCCGCGCCCGCCTCAACGAGAGCCGGAACGCGCGTTTCGTAATCGCGGGTGTTGATGCCCGCGCCGACTACGTAACGCTTGTGAGAATCGAGTAGTTCGTCGGGGTTGTCCTTGTGCTGTTCGTAGTCCTTGCGGAAAACGAACGCGACGAGGCGCTGAGAATCGTCGATGATCGGGAGCGAGTTGAGTCTGTGCTCCCAGATCATATCGTTCGCCTCGGAAAGAGTTATGCCTTCCTTGGCGTAAATAAGTCTGTCAAACGGCGTCATAAACGTCGAAACCTTTTCGTCGCCGGTCATGCGCGTTACGCGATAGTCGCGCGAAGAGACGATACCGAGAAGTTTGCCTTTCGCGGTGCCGTCCTCGGTGCCCGCAATGGTCGAGTGTCCGTTTTTCTCCTTGAGCGAAATAATGTCGTTAAGCGTCTGGTCGGGCTTGATGTTGGAGTCCGATACCACGAATCCCGCCTTGTAAGACTTGACTTTGCGGACCATATCGGCTTGTTTTTCGACGGGTTGCGATCCGTAAATAAACGAAATCCCGCCTTCTTTCGCAAGGGCGATCGCCATCGTGTCGTTGGAAACCGACTGCATGATAGCCGATACGAGCGGAACGTTCATGGTAATAGCACTCTCTTCGCCTTTCCTGAACTTGACAAGCGGCGTCCTGAGCGATACTTTGCCGGGTACGCAGTTCGAATCCGAATAGCCCGGTACGAGTAAGTATTCGCTGAAAGTCCTGGAAGGTTCGTCATAATAACGCGCCATAAAGCACCTCCGAAAAATATATTTGGTATATTATACCACAAATTTAAATTATGTCAAAAGATTTTCGGCACAAAAAGTAAAATGATATTGATTTTCCGCGGAGTTTTGGTGTAAAAGTGAAAGGCACGGTCGGTTTTTCGAATACGGTATTACGAAAGGTCGCGCGACGGTATAATGCCGAAGATCCTTTGCTACGCCCCGGATAACAAGCAGGGAGAAAAGAAGCCTCAATGAATTTTTGCTGTCGCAAAATGAATTTTACCCTTGCGGGCAAGTGCGGCGAGTCGCCGCGGACTGACTGAAAGATACGACGGGGGTTTCGCTACGGTATTTTGCATAAGCGGTGCAGTAAAATAAGTCCGAAGATTCTTCGCTACGCTCTGAATGACAAGGATAATAAGAGATAATACAAGGAATAATGAAAAAAACCGACGTTTTGCTACGTCGGTTTTTCGCTATTATTTTTAGTACGTATCGCCTTTGTTTTTGTTGCAACGGCGGCAAAGAGTTTGCAGATTATCGTAAGTCGATTTGCCGCCTTTCGCTATCGGCTTAATGTGGTCGATTTCGAGATTATTACCGTTGTCCCGCTTTCCGCAATATCTGCAACGATAGCCGTCGCGGGCGTAGATACTGAAACGCATTTTGTTGGAAACCTTGGCTCGCTCCACTCGGCAAATCGCGTCCCAAATCCCCTTATCGTTGTAAAAATACCCGGACCTATTGTTGATACGCTTTATCAAAGCCCTCACCTCGTCCGCGCCGAAAACGTCATTTTTCCATCCGAAACATCTTCCGTTAAGGTCTGTCTTTCGCAGATATATCCGAACACAAAACTTTCGGGGACGAGAATACAGTTTTCGTTGGTATAATCTTTTCTCGATAGATATAAGTCTTTTAATCTTCAGTTTGCCGATCGGCGCGGAAAATTTGCCGAATTCCGTAATTTGCGCTACTCTTTTTTCGTACTGCGGGTAAAGCTTCTCATTCCACTCGCTTGCGGCAATACTCGTAAGGATTCCACGCTGATCATACTGAAGATTGTAAATCAAATAATCCTCGCACGAAACGTTATTATAAAAAACCTCGTTGTCGTATGAATGGCTCAATTCTATGATCTCATATTTTTTGAACTTAAATGAAGAATTGATCTCATTCAGCGCAGATAACGTTACCGAATAAGAAGAAACAAACGAATCGTATTTCTTATTAGTCGCTTCGCTTATTCGGCTTATCGCAAAGACCGCGGCAAGAATAATAACCGCGCAAACAGCGATAAAAATTAAAATTTGTTTTGAACTCATAACTCTATTTTATCTTTTCGCAAAGTGTACGTAACTCGAAGTCGGTAGGCTCTTAACGCAGTATCACGCCGTATGCTTAACAATTACTACGCTAAATCGGAGAAAATTTTCGCGGTCGAGATACGAGAAAAGTTAAAACAACGAGATTTTCGCGGATCAGACGCAAGCAAGACGAGGCGCGAGGCGAGGGACGAGAGGCGCGTACATAATCGTACGTAAC
>CACZPH010000125.1 GCA_902783025.1 uncultured Eubacteriales bacterium
ACCTGCTCGCTTCTTCTCGCCGAAAACTTCTTCGATTTGCTTCCGTAACGTGGGATACGGCTGGAGCGTGGCAAGCACTATGCAATCGCGAAATTAGTCGCGCGGCAGTTCGTCAAGTTGCTTTTGCAGTTTTTCGCGTTTTCTTTGAGTTCTTTCGCGTTGTGCTTCAATACGCTTTAATTCTTTTTCGGCGCGGTCTTTTTCGCGGTTTTCCTTGTTTGTTTTGTAATCGCCTAAATTTTTCGGAACAAAGATAAGCAGGAATACACATATACAAAGCGAGATAAAATTGGGAACGAGATAGATTATTTCCCATACAACGTTTGAAACCTTTGCCTCTACACCGTCGATATAGAGCATTTCGGTAAGTTTTATTGCTAGTACAAAATGCAATATTGTAAAACCTAAAGATATAAGCGTAATGGTTGAAAGCAACGCAATAACAAGTATTTTTTGTTTTTTCATAATAAGCCTCCCTTTTACAAAGTTTAGCACAAAAGCGGGCAAATGTCAATAGGAGCAAATACGGGACACGAATCCTCTTTGTGCTTTTCGGTCGGTTCGCGGAGGGTTTTCGCCCGCTCAACTCTTAACAAAACAAAAACCGACGTGGTGTAACGTCGGTTTTTATGTTATTGTTTATCATTGATAGCGCGTTTAGTTTTTACGCGTTTTTACAACGTATATGACTACTGCCACGGTAAGACACGAGGCGATGACGATGCCTAAAATCAGCGTAATGCGAAATCTCAGCTCGCCGGGGATAGAATCGGTAAGCACGATGACCACCCACGCTATACACAGCACGAGCGTCGTTATCAAAAATGCCGTTGCGACTTTTAAGGCGTTCATGATTTTCTCCTTTTGTCCGCCCGGTGCGGAAACGCGTCATTCGGCGACGGTGTCGTCGTCTTTATTATCATTTTCAGGTTGTTTTTCTTCCGTAGCTTTCAGTGTCTTTTCGTGCGTTTTAGGCGGTACGTATTCGAGTTTCAGCGCGTTTATCGCCGGTACGAGCGCTACGGTCACGGCAAGATTCGCGCCCCACATTACGAGCTGAACAAAACGCGTAACGAAGAAAGCGAGATAGTCGACGGAGCGGTAGTAATACAGCCACATTCCGAAGGTATTGAGCCCCAGCGTTCCCACGAGCGCGAAGGCGACGGCGCCGAGTACGGCCCGAACGGCTTTGCCCGCAAAACCTTTGTTTTTAAGCAGCGGAAGATAGTGATAGATCAAGCCGAAAACGAAAGTAGCTATACCGTTTCCGGCGAGCAGGCTCGGGTTCGGCGCGCCGCCGGTGGGCATTATCAGCTGACCGAGAAGGTCGGATATGACCGCCACGCCGAATCCGCCGGTAGGTCCGGCGATTATCGCCGCGGAAAACCACCCCACGTACGAGAGGCTTATCTTAAAGGATAGCGGCACGCCTTGCGAGAGCAGGTTTGAGATATATTTCAGCAAAATACACAGCGCGCACAGCGTAGCGAGATAGGTAAGCGTTTTGGTAAGCGATCTGACGGTAGCAACTTTTTTGTCCGGAGTTGCAATTTCCTGTTGGTTACGAGAACTCAATGTCGGGCTCCTCCTCGATTAAATTGAAAATAGTATAACAATATCGGACGTAAAAGTCAATATGTAATCCGAAAATTTATGCTTTTTGCGCCGTTTTTTTTCGCCGGGGCGCTTTTATCGAACTTATGCCGACTGCGCCGAACAGCAGGCAGGCTCCGCAAAAGAACGCCGCTTGAGCGGCAAAAGACGCGAGCAGACCGAGGATAGGCGAAACGAGAGAGCAAGCGCCGTACACGTTGGCGGCGAGAGTCGCGGTCGGAAAGCAAAGCAAGACCGCTTTTACGGACGGAAGAAGGAACCCCGATCCGAGCCCTGTTTTTTTGCGGATGGAAACGATCTGCAGCACGGCGGACAGACACCACGAAAGAGCGAATCCCAGTCCTAAAGCGTCGATAGTGAATTTTCCCCAAAAAACTACCGCGACGAGCCACAGCATGACGTATCCGACGATACCGTTTACGAAGCCGCGGATCTCGAGATCGAGCGAATTCATCATGGACGAAGTTATGCTTTCGACGGACATCGGAAGGAGCGCCCACGCGACGGAGCGCAGAAAGATCCCGCTTTCCTCGTTATTGTAGATAGTTTTGCATATAGGTACCGCGCACGCCGAGAAAAACCCGATAAACGCGCACGAAACGATAACCGCGAAGGTAATGGCGCCGTTTACGGTTTTGTTTATTTGATTTTTATCGGTTTTTACGTTCATACTACCCAAGTGCGGGATCAGCACGAAGGCGAGAGACGAAACGAGCGTTCCCGGAATAAACAGGAGCGGCATAGCCATACCGAGCGATGCGCCGAGCATGGCGTTGGCTTGACTTTGCGTGTAGCCGCTCATAACGAACAGCCAGGGCACGGCGAACGACGTAAACGACGAGAATAAAGCGTTTATCACGCGCGAGAGCGTGAGCGGCGCGTTGGATTTGAGAAGGGCGGGCGCGTCGGAGTCGGGTTTTGCGGGTTTTCCGCCGCACGCAAGGAAGAAAACGAGACAGCACAGCGCCGAAGCGAGACACCCTATCGACAGGCTGACGGCGACGGAGCGCAGAGGTTCGAAGCCCAGAGCGAACATTGCCGCGCAGGAGCCTATCCGGACGATTTGTTCGACGACTTCGACGACAGATACGAGAAAAAATTTTTCCTTTCCCCACAGATTTCCGCGCAACGAGCAGTATACGGACGAAAAAACGAGCGAAGGGAGCATCAACGTGACTGCGAGACGTTCGGTAGCCGACAGCGAGTTTATCAGCGGAGCGACGGCGAGAAAGCCCGCGGACAGCACGACGGACAACGAGAAAGAGAACCAGAACGCGACTGCGGCTATCGAGTCGGCGCTTTTGCCTTCTTTGATTTTTCGGGCGGTAAATTTGCTGACGACGATCGGGATACCGCCCGTAACCGCGGAGAGAAAGACGGCGAACAGCGAAAAAGCCATTTGGTATATACCCATTTTCTCCGCTCCGAGCACGCGCGAAATAAATATCTTAAACACAAAACCCAACCCTCTGTCCAAAACGGTAAAGAAGGTAATAACGAACAGCGATCCGACTATTGTCCTTTTTTTCATTATCCGAAACCTTAAGGCGAAAGATAATTAAATTTATGCGCTTTCGGTTTTTTTAATGCCGCAAACGACGGCTGAAAAGCGCTATAAATCAAGAAAAAAGAGAAAATAAGAATAAAAATCGGCGCGTATAATTGTCTAAACCGAAAAATAATGATATAATAGAAACATGAATAAACGCAAAATTTTCAATTTGGCGCTCGCCGTTTTAGTATCTCTCGCTCTTACCGGATGCGTAGGCGACGGACTCATTACTTCTTGTTCGGATTATCTTCAGTCGTTTCTCGATCGCGTGATCGAAGATACGAAAACCGTGCAGACGGAACGCCCGGAGAAATTATCTTTATACTTTGAGCAAGGCAACTACCTCAAAGCCGGCGGAAAATCTTCCAAGGATTGTTATGCGATCGTCAACGACGGCAAACTCAACGCGGCGGATTATTATCTCAACTGGTATTTTGACGGAGTGCGTTCGAATTACGACGGCAGAACGTTTACGTTTTTACCGTCGTCCGAGCCTTCGACCGTTACCGTTTACGTAGAGCTTTCGGAAGTGCCGTTTTCGGCGATTACCGAAGAGACGGAGAGCGAAATATTATCCGCGACGGCTCAATTCGTATATTACTCGTCCGACGCGGTGCGCAACGCGGAGCGGACTTCGGGCGAGGACGGAACGACTTTTTCCATCGTGGATATCGGAGAGGACGAACACGCGGCGATAGAGTGGTTTGTGGACGGCGCGCGGCAGGCGGAAACCTCCGCGACTTTTACTTTCGATCCCGGAATTGCCGGCGAATACGAGATATCCGCGCTTGTCAACGGCGTCGGGGTAAATATTGCCGATCCGGCGGTTTCGGTTGCGGGAACGGTCACGCCTTACGATATTGCGATCGATTACGATTCCGCTTTTCCGCGGACGACTATCACGTGGGAAGGTCCCTCTTACTGCGATTATACGGTAATGGTGGCGCGTTTCGGCCGCGAGTCCGAATATGCCGAATACCCGGCTAACGGCAATTCGATCACGCTCACGGCGGAGCAATTCCCGATTACCGAAAGGTCTCTTTCGGTCAGCGTCCGCAACGACGGCAACGGCGGAGCGATAGAGAGATCGGAATATTCCGATCCCGAGGTGTGCGCCAAAGTCAACGCCGAAAAAGCCGAATATCTTTCGTCCTCGTACGGTATAGCCAACGCGTACCTGTCGAGCAGACAGGAGTTTTTCGAGCAGTTCGATTATATGATGCTCACGCGCGAACAGCCCGCCGAAGGCGAAAAGACGTCGATGACGCGCAGTTTTTATCTCGGCTTCGAGTGTAACAGCGCAAGCGCGCTGGTCGACGACGCGTTCGATGCGTCCGGATATGCGGGCACGTACTATCTTTCGCAATCGCTCAATCGTAATATTCTTACGGTGACTATCGAGTTCGAAACGGTTTCCGTCCCGGACGTGTCGCGTATGCAAAATCCGCCGCGAAGCAAGTATTATTACGAAAACCTCAACGGTTACGACGGATACAGGAGCGCGACGGGCATGAGCGGCGAAACTTTCCCGATAGACTCGCGCGAGCCGATCGACGTAACTACGACGGACGAACTTTTCCGTCTTGCCGAACTCGGCTACAATCCCGTTCCCGCGGATTCGAGCGGAAGCGCGTACGAAGTTTACGTCGCGATACGGTCCGCGCTTAAAGAACTCGTAGACGAAGGCATGAGCGACTACGAAAAGGCGCTTGCCGTTTACGACTGGGTAATGGCAAACAATCGTTACAACAATCAGGTTACGTCTTACACTACCGCCGAAGCGGTATTGGATCCTGCTTTTTACATGGAAGGCGTGGTAAGTTACGGCTATGCGGTATGCGACGGAATAGCGAAAACGTTTTCGTATATGTGTAACGCTTGCGGAGTCGAGTGTTTGCGCGTTGTCGGGGACGCCGGCGAAGGCGGAGATTTAGGCGGCCACGCATGGAACAAAGTCAAGGTGGACGATAATTGGTATATCGTCGACGCGACGTGGGGCGACGTAGTGGGATCGATCCAGTACTCTTCGGGTTTTTCGCGCAACAATATTCAGCGCGAACTCGGTCTGCACGATTATTTCCTGGTAACGGACGCGGACGTGGCGACCAATCATCTCGAAGGACCGGCGGACTATCCGGCGACCGCGCTCACGCCGTACGGACATTATTTCATTCAAAGAATAAACGGCGTATACGATTGCTATCTCAACGAGTCGGACAACGAGCTTGAGACCGCGGTTAAAAAACTTGCCGAAGCCATTATTTCCGATTGCAAGCGGAACAACGGCGTTATGGTCGGCGGAAAAGAAGTAAAGTCGTCTTTCCGTCTGTACGAAGTCAAGTACGCGAGGTCGAACGCCGCTCAGGTCGTAGCGTATTTCGGCAACAGGTATTTCAAGTCGTATTTTTCGCTTTCCGGAGTAAGTTATCAACTCAACGCGCACGACGGAGTGATAGTCGTCATCGCTTCGGGCGAAGTCAAGCTCACCGATAACGCGCTCGTATTGCAATAAGAGGTATCAATGGACAGCAAGAAATCGATAACCGGCGAATATAAGAATCAAAAAAAAGAATACAAAAAAGAATACAAACTCAAAAAGCGCGAGGCAAAGCGAGCCTACAAAGAGCAAAAAAGGCTTGCCAAAGCCGAAAGAGACGAGCAAAAAAATATTGCAAAGAGCGAGTACGGAAACAAAAAAACCGAGATACGTTCGATATATCTCAGCAGTCTGGACGCGTATTATTCGTCCGAGGAATTTTTGGCGCAGGCAAATCCTCCGCGCAGGGCGGTCATCGAAGAAATAGGCAACGCCGTCACGCACGGTATAGGCTCCGTATTTTCGATAATAGCGTACGTTTTGCTGCTGCTTAAGTCGACTCAAGCCGTCGACTATATTGCCGCGAGCGTGTACTTTTTCGGAATGTTCGTAATGTTTACCATGAGTTGTCTGTACCACGCTTTCGCGTACGGAAGCAAGGTAAAACGCGTTTTTCGCCGCTTTGACTATTCGTCGATCTATTTGCTTATAGGAGCCACGTTCGCGCCAATACTACTGTGTTTCGTGGGCGGCGCGTACGGGCTCGTATTCTTCATAGCGCAATGGGTGATTATAGCCACGGGCATAACGCTTGTAGGCGTTTTCGGACCGACGCGCTTAAGATGGTTGCACATTCCGCTGTACGTTTTGCTCGGCTGGAGCGCGTTGTTGTTCGTTCCGCGCATGATAAGTAATTGCCTGCCGCTCTTTTTCTGGGTGATAGGCGGAGGACTGACGTATTCGCTCGGAATTATCCCGTTCGCGCTCAAGAAGAAGGTGGCGCATTTTATCTGGCACTTTTTCGTGCTTATCGGCGCCGTCGTCTTTTGGATCGGAATATATTCGTACGTATTTTGATTTTATCGAAAAAACTCCCTTGCTTTGGGCAAAGGAGTTTTTATTTTACTTTTTGATCCTGAAAGTCCGTATTCCGCCTTTGACTATCGAGCAGTCCATCGGCAGATCCTTGTATATTTCGCCGTCGAGCTGAACGGGCAGCGGAGCGGTTATTTTCGCGCTTTCGCACTTGTAGTGTATCGACCATGGCTCTTTGATATGTCTGCCGCTCAGAAACTTCGGTAAATATTTCCATACCGACCCGCTCGGCATGGTGAGTATCCTCAGATCCAGCACGCCGTCGTCTATTTTCGAATCGGGACTGACTTTCATATTACCGCCGAAGGCTATACCGTTGCAGACCGCCGCGACGAGGCACGAAAATTCCTTCGTTTCGCCGTTTACGGTGGCGGTTACGTTATACGGCTTAAATCGCGCGAGACAGCTTATCAGCGACTTGAGGTACGTCAGTTTTTTTTGCGAGCCGTCCACGCGAAGAAGAACGTCCACGTCCATTCCCGTGCCCGCGATATTCAGACAGCGTCGCGAACCCACGTTGATGTAGTCAAAGCGCGTTTCTTCGCCGCGAAGTATGTCTTCGAGCGCCTTTATCGGGTTTTTATTAAATCCCGCCGCACGCGCGAAATCGTTGCCTCTTCCGCACGGAATAAAACCGATACGTACTTTTTCGAAATCGATTATACCGTTTATCACTTCGTGAAAAGTCCCGTCGCCGCCCATTGCGATTATCGTGGGATCGTCGAGAGCGGAAAGCGAGCGGGCGAGTTCTTCGCCGTGACCGGGATAGCGCGTTATGTGCATCGAGTATTCGATACCTTTTTTCGCGAGGTAATCGGTGATTTTGCGGATATTTTTCAACGCTTTTCCTTTTCCGCTTTTGATATTTACGATAAAGTGCAGCATGATTTCCCTTCCGTTTTTTTTAATTATAACGCTTTTGGCGGATTAGCGCAACCGAAAAACCGCTAAAAATATTTTTTATTCTTAAGTTTCGTTTTTTTTGCCGCGCGCCGCTCAATCGTTTGCTTTCCACGCGACGTTGTGATATAATAGAAAACAGCGGAGGGCAACCTCGACTAACTTAATATTCTTACTTTCTGCGCCAAGATAAGAGCGTGGATTTTTCGTGCAAAAGGAAATCACTCATGAAGCTTAATTTACCCGATTCTTTACTCAAACTCAACGAAATGTCACAGTACCCGCTTTACGTAGTGGGCGGTTTCGTCCGCAATCATTTCGCGGGTTTAGGCGCGACCGATATCGACATAGCCGGTCCGGCGGTTTCCGACGCGCTGGGGATAAGCCGAAGATATACGGCGAAAGTCGTCAACTACAAACTCGGAACGACGATAATCAAATTTAACGACGATACTTACGAGTACACGCCGTTCCGTATCGAAAAATACGCCGACGACGGTTCGCATACGCCCATCGACGTAAAGTTTACGACCGACATCCGCGCAGACGCGATGAGGCGTGATTTTACGTGCAATTCGGTATATTACGACATAACGCACGACGAATTTATCGATCCGTTTCACGGCATAGCGGATATCGAACACAAAATTCTTCGCGCCTACAACCCCGACCGCGTTTTCGGATCGGACGGATTGCGGATCCTCAGAATGGTCCGTATCGCCGCCGAAACGGGATTCAAGATAGACGGTCAGACGGCGCTTTCCGCCAAGAATAACGCCGAAAAGCTTCGCGATATTTCCGCCGAGCGCCGCAGAACGGAGCTCGAACGCATACTCGTCGCCGACACCAAGTACGGAGTGGCAAACGCGCACTATCGCGGAGTAAAGCTTCTTGCGCAGTTAGGTCTGTGGAAATATCTGATACCGCAACTCGAAGACGGCGCGCAGATCGAACAAAATCCCAAATATCACAAGTACAACGTTCTCGAGCATATTTTCCGCACCGTTCAGGCGGCGCCGCCCGAGATCAGGCTCGCGGCGCTCATGCACGACGTAGGCAAGCCGTATTGTATGAACAAATTCGGCAATATGCACGGACACGAAGTCGTTTCGGCAAATATCTGCAAGTACAGCCTCGGTCAATACGGCCTCAAATTCCCGGGCGAAACGATAGAGCGTACCGCGTGGTTGTGCGCAAATCATATGTATGACATGGACGGTAAGACGAAAATGGGCAAACTCCGCGTTTTCGTCGCCAAGAATTTCGACATGATAGACGACCTCGCCAAACTTATCCGCGCCGACAAAAAAGCGACCGGAATGGACGTGGAATGCGACGAAAGATTGAGTAAGGTCAAGCAGGATCTCATCGATTCGGGCGCGCCGCTCAAAGTCACCGACCTTGCGGTAGACGGCGGGACGCTTATACTCGAAGGGATCAAACCGACGGAAATAGGCGGCATACTCAACGATCTGTGGGTAAGTTGCGTCATCGATCCGTCGTTAAACAACGAAAAATGGCTCTTAGGGCGTATCCGCTCCCGCGCCGCGGTCAAAGAAGAGCAAAAAGACTGAAAAGCCGTATACGTATTCGCAAAAAGCGCACAATATAGACGATGAAAGTCAAGACAAAACTTGTTATCGTTCTGTTTTGCGCGCTTTTTTGTTTCGCGTTTTTCCCTTGCGCACGCTCTACGGCGGAAGCGGAAGACGGAGCGGCTTTTTCGGTATATAGCGGGGGTGAAAAAATAGCCTCTTTTATCGACGTCGTGCCGTTTGCGGAAAATCATATCGTATACGAACAAATGCGCGAAAGGCGCGTCAACGCGCCGCCGCGGGTCAAGCGCGGATTTCTCAGAGAGCTGGCGCTTACGCATACGGCGAAAGACGCCGTCCTTACGTGCTATCCGGGCGTGAAAGAAGTTTTTGCGGAGGCGAGCCGCCGCGCATACGTGCCGCCGCGGGATTCGCGGATAGATTTTCATCCGGATCGCGTTCCGCATTTTGACCTGAGGAGAGAAAAAGACGGAGCGGAGATCGACGAAGAGGCGTTTTACAGAGAAGCGGCGACGGCGCTTATCGGCGGATCGCGTAAGATCGAAGTCAGGTTAAAGCCGGTGCCGGCGCGCGTAAAAACAGAGGACAACCGCAAATATTTGTATCTCAAATCGTATTTTTCCACGGATCTGTCGTCGTCGACTTCGGCGCGCAGACACAACGTCGCGCTCGCACTTGAGTCGCTCAACGGGGAAGTCATAGAGAGCGGCGAAACGTTATCCTTCAACGCTACCGTCGGGGAAAGAAGCGAAAAACGCGGGTACAAGGGGGCTAAAATCATTGTGGACGGCAATTACGTCGACGGAGTAGGCGGCGGAGTATGCCAGGCGTCGACCACGCTGTACAACGCGGCGCTTATCGCCGGACTTCGCGCCGACGCGCGTCCGCACTCGCTCAAACCTTCGTACGTAATGCCGTCGTTTGACGCCATGGTAAACTCGTCGTGGAGCGATCTTGTCATCACTAACGTAACTTCCGGTCCGGTATTCATCAAGGCCCAAGCGAACGCAAACGCGGCGAAAGTCTGGATATACGGCGAAAAAAACGCGTACGAGATACGCAGGCGAAGCTCTTTCAGGGAAGTCGGAGAACTTCCCGCGGACGAAATAGTCGCCGACGAAGAAGGAAAATATTCGGGATCGGACGTGGAAGGCGGAGTGCGGATAGCAAGCGGAGAGAGAGCGGGCGTAAGCGAAGGCTGGCTCGACTACTATTCGTCGGGTTCGCTCGTCAAGTCGATCAGGATACGTTCGGACAAGTACAAGGCCAAGCGCGGAAAGATCGCCGTCAGGACGAAAAAAGTCGAAAACGCTCCCGAGTCCGGCAATTTTTCTTTCTCCCCGTCTTGACAAGCGGAAAACTAAATAGTATAATTGATTAGAAAATACTTTTCCGGAGATCCGATCATGTCATCTAACGAATATCACAGCGACGTAATGGAGTTTACGCCGGGGCAGGTGCTGGCGAGTAAGATATCGTCGGCGGCGCTCGGCGTACTGCTTGTCGTATGGTACGTGCTCGTGGCGACGAAAGTCGTGCCGTTGCCTTTTTGGCAAATCGTTCTCGGCTCGGCGCTTATCTGCATAGGTTTGTCGCTGCTTATCTGCGGACTTATCGAGCGTAACGCCGTCGCGTTGTGGCTGTCGTTCTGCTTTCTCGTTCCGGGAGCGTTGTCCGTGCTTTGCCGCAACGTCGCGGGTTGTAATTATTACGAACTGTACCCGCTGTATATAGCGATCCCCGCGATAGCGTCGTTTTTTACGATGCTCGTGTGCGGCAAATTCAAGTCGCATCTCAAGGTTATTTCGGTATTTGCCGTGCCGGCGCTGTTGTTCGCGCTCACGGTGTTTACGCCTATGCCCATTCTCGCCGCTATTCTCGCGACGATAGCCTGGGCGATCGGCGTAGTCGTATTTATTATCGTATATGTTACAAGGAGTGCAAAAGATGAGTAGAAACCTTACTTTACTTACCGACTACTACCAACTTACCATGATGAACGGGTATATCGAAAACGGTATCGAAGACGAAATTGCCGTATTCGATATGTTTTTCCGACAGAAAGGTCAGCTGACTTACGCGATAGCCGCGGGACATCAGCAGGCTATCGAGTATATCCAAAACCTGCATTTTACCGACGAAGACATCGAATATCTGCGCTCTTGCAAGGTTTTTTCGGAAAAATTCCTCGATTATTGCCGCAACTTCAAGTTTACGGGCGACATATACGCGGTCCGCGAAGGCGAGCCGGTGTTCCCGATGGAGCCTATCCTTACCGTCCGCGCGCCGCTTATTCAGGCGCAATTCGTCGAAACGGCGCTTCTTAACATAATAAATCATCAGACGCTTATCGCCACCAAGTCCAGCCGTATGAATATGGTGGCGGGCGAAGGCAAAATCGTCGAATTCGGTTTGCGCCGCGCTCAAGGTCCCGACGCGGGCATTTACGGTTCGCGCGCGAGCATAATCGGCGGTTGCAACGGCACGAGTAACGTTCTTGCCGCGCAAATGTTCGGTATCAAGGCAAAAGGCACGCACTCGCACAGCTGGGTGCTGTCCTTCCCGTCCGAACTCGAGGCGTTCGAGGCTTTCGCCAGGGTATATCCCGATTCGTGCCTGCTTCTCGTAGACACGTACGACACGCTCAAGAGCGGCATCCCGAACGCGATCAAGGTGTTCAAGAAACTCCGCGCAGAGGGACACAAACCCGTGGGAATAAGGCTCGACAGCGGCGACCTCGCGTATTTGTCCAAAAAAGCGCGCGTCATGCTCGACGAAGCGGGCTTTACCGACGCGGTCATATTCGGCGGTAACGACATCGACGAGTATCTTATCAATTCGCTCAACGCGCAGGGCGCGAAAATCGATTGCTACGGTATAGGGACCAAGCTTATTACCAGCGAAGATATGCCGTCGCTCGGCGGAGTTTACAAGCTCGCGGCGATCGAAAAAGACGGCAAAATCATTCCGCGCATCAAGATATCCAACTCGATAGAGAAGATAACCAACCCCGGCTTTAAGACGGTTTACCGCATTTTCGATAAGAAAACGGGCATGGCTTTTGCGGATCTTATCGCGCTTCGCGGCGAAGAAATAGGCAAACCTCTTACTCTTACGCACGAAACCGAGCGGTGGAAGAGCACGACGCTCGACGATTACGATATACGCGAGCTTTTGGTCCCGATTTTCAAGGACGGAAAACTCGTATACGACATACCCACGCTCGAAGAGAGCGCGGCGTACTGTAAGAAGCAACTCGGGCTTTTCTGGGACGAATACAAACGTCTTGTAAACCCGCACGTACACAAGGTGGACTTGTCCGACGGTTTATATGCGCTCAAGCAGTCGCTTCTTCACGGCGAAAACAGGTAAAATCACTCAAAAAGGGAGAGAGCAATGGATTTCAGAATTGTCCGCAAGGGCTACGATACAAAGGAAGTCGACGATTATATCAGCGACTTGATCGATCGCCACGAAAAGGAAGCGGACAAGCAGC
>CACZPH010000126.1 GCA_902783025.1 uncultured Eubacteriales bacterium
AGGCGGAAAAGGAACGTTTGGCAGCCGAGAAGGAAGCGCGCGTCCGCGAAAAGCTTACCCGCGACATGGAAAAGCACTACGAGCGTAAGGCGAAGGCCGACGCCGAGAAGGCTAAGCGCGACGCAAGACGTATCGAGCGCGACAGAATAGATAAGGAAAAGAACGAAGCTAAGAAAGAAGCGGCGAGAGTTTATTATACCCAGGAGCAACTCGGCGAATTGCTCGCCAACCGCAACCCGGTCATGATCGCGAGCGATTATTCCGAGCGCAAAGCCGCCGAGGAAGCCGCGCTTAAGGCGGCGATCGAAGCGCAAAAGGCCGAAGAAGCGGCGATCGAAGCGCATAAGGCCGAAGAAGCGGCGGACGAAACCGTCGCGGAGCCTATTTCCGAGCAGACTGAACAGAGCAACGAATAATTAACGGAATTTGAGGGACGACGGAGGGCGGTTTCGCTTTCGGTTGTCCTTTTATTATCAAGGAGAAAGAATTATGTATTACGTAGGAGTAGATATCGGCGGTACCGGCATTAAGGCGGGTATCGTAAACGCGGAAGGCAAAGTATTGCTAAGATCGAGCATACCTACCGATAGAAGTTTCGATCCGTATGTTATCAGCGACGACATTGCGGCGCAGATCAAGGATCTTTTTACTAAAGCCGGGATTAAGACCGAAGAGGTCGCCGGCATAGGAGTGGGAGTGCCCGGCGCGATAAATTCGACGACCGGAGTCGTCGACTACAACAACAACCTGCATTGGAGTAGGTTTCCGCTATCTAAGGAACTTTCCGCTCGCACCGGGCTGAGAGTAAAGATAAGCAACGACGCTAACGTCGCGGCTCTCGGCGAGGCAAAATTCGGCGCGGGCAAAGATTACCACGACTCGGTCATGGTGACTCTCGGCACAGGCGTAGGCGGCGGCGTTATTATAGACAACAAGTTATTTGAGGGCAACGAAGGCAAAGGTACGGAACTCGGGCATATGGTTATACGCGTAGGCGGCGAGCAGTGTTCCTGCGGCAGAAAAGGTTGCCTTGAGGCATACGCTTCGGCTACGGCGCTTATCCGCGACACCCGCCGCGCTATGGAAAAAAACAAGGATTCCGCGATGTGGAAGTATTCGCCCAAGCTCGAAGACGTAAACGGCTTGACCGCGTTCGAATGCTCTAAAAAAGGCGATAAGGCGGCACAAAAGGTCGTTGACGACTACATCGAGTCGCTCGGCGAAGGTTTAGTCAATTTCATCAATATTTTCCGTCCGCAGGCAATTATGCTCGGCGGCGGCGTTTGCGGTCAGGGGGACTATCTGCTGAAACCGCTTACCAAGTTCGTTAAGGACAACACTTACGGCGGCGACGTTATTCCTCCCACCGAAATCACTATCGCCACGCTTGCCAACAACGCCGGACTTATCGGCGCGGCTTCGCTGGTTATGGAAGACTGATTATCAATACGCAACACGGAGAAAATATGACGATTTTTTATTGTATAATTGCATTGCTTACGGGCTGCGGAGTCTTTATGGTTGGCATGAAACTGCTGAGCAGCGGTCTCGAGCAGAGCGCCGGCGAAGGCATGAAGCGGCTGTTCAAGAAAGTAGGTCCTAATCCGGCGGTCAACATCGGCGTCGGCGCGTTGTTTACCGCTATATGCGAATCGAGCGCGGCGACGACGGTCATGACGATAGGCTTCGTAAACGCGGGCGCCATGACGCTTTTGCAGGCGACGTACGTAATTATGGGCGCCAACGTCGGCACTACCGTTACGGGAGTCATCGTTTCGCTGTCCGCGTTCGACGTGGCGAAGTACGCGTCGCTTCTGGCTTTTGTCGGCGTGATAATGACGTTTTTTAAGATCGACAGAGTCAAGAAGATCGGTCAGGTGCTTATGGGCTTCGGATTGGTTTTCGTCGGTATGTCGCTCATGAAAAGCGCGTTTAACAGCGACGAGGTAAAACAAGCGTTTTACGACGTGTTCTCGTCTATATCGTTCCCTCTTCTTATGGTGGTTATCGGCGCGCTGTTTACGGCGCTTATCCAGTCTTCGACGACCACGACGGGCTTGCTTATCATCATGGTTTCGGGCGGAGCTATCGAACTCAAGAGCGCGTTTTTCATCGTGCTCGGCGCCAATATCGGCACGTGTATGACGGCGTTCATCGCCTCGGCGGGAACGAGCACAAACGCCAAACGTACCGCTCTGATCCACTTGTTATTCAACTTTATCGGCGGTCTCGTATTCTTTTGCCTGCTGCTTTTCCTCGGCGATTGGCTTGCGGGGATCCTCGCGTCGATTTTCGTGGGACAGGAAGGTATGCAACTCGCGTGGTTCCACGTTATTTTCAACGTAACGACGACGCTTGCGCTCCTGCCGTTCGGCAAAGGTCTCGCCTTTATCGCGACGAAACTTATACGGGACAAGAAGAAGGAAAAGGAGCACGTGGTAAAGTATATCGACGACAGACTTCTCGGCACTCCGCCGCTCGCCGTAGCGCAGGTCAAGAAGGAAATAATCTATATGGCGCAACTCGCGCGCGAAAACTTGCAAAGAGCGTTTGACGATCTCGAAAATCAGAACGACAACCACGCCGACGAGATACTCAAGACCGAAGAGATCATCGACTTTACCAACAACGAACTCACTACGTATCTTATCAAACTCAGCCCGTTAGTTTCGGGCAAGGACGAAAGGCGCGTAGGTTCGTATTTCCACGTAGTCAACGACATCGAGCGTATAGGCGACCATGCCGAAAACTTCCTCGACATCAACCGCGAAATGAAGCAAAAAGAAGTCAAGTTCGGCGACAAAGCGAAGGCGGAAGTGCTGGAAATGTACGGCGTAATACGCGATATGTTCGACGTGGCGCTCGGTATATTCGAAAACGACGACGCAAAACGCCTTAGCGAGATCAACGACTTCGAGGATAAGAGCGACGATCTCAAGAAGGCGCTTACCGACGCTCATATCGAGCGTATGTCGGCGGGCGAATGCGCACCGGAAGTGGGCGCGTACTTCTATTCGGCGGTTGCCGGACTCGAAAGAGTCGCCGATCACCTCGTCAACGTGGCGTACAGTATCGACAACCCGACCGGCGCGCAGGAAGTAGTAAAATAATCAAGGAGCGAAGATGATTTACGTACTCGGAAGCCTGAATATGGATCTCGTGGCAGTTTGTCCGTATATGCCCAAAGAGGGCGAAACGATGAACGCCGACAAGTATTACACCAACCCCGGCGGCAAAGGCGCCAATCAGGCGGCGGCGATAGCAAAGCTGGGCGGCAAGGTGAAAATGATCGGCAAAGTCGGTTCGGACGGCTACGGCGACGAAATGATACGAAATCTCGCCTCTTACGGCGTGGACGTAACTAAGGTCAAGCGCGAAAAAGGCAACAGCGGAGTCGCGGTAATACTCGTTTGCGGCGGCGACAACCGCATTATTCTCGATCACGGCGCGAATTACGTGTGGACAAGCGGCGACGTCGACGAAGGGCTCGAGGGCGCCGGGAGCGGAGACATACTTATCATGCAGCTCGAAGTGCCGATGGAAACGGTCGTTTACGCGGCGGAAAGAGCGAAAGAAAAGGGTATGACGGTCATACTCAACCCCGCGCCGGCGGCTCGGCTTCCCGACGCGTTGCTTTCTTCGATAGATATGATAACGCCCAACGAAACCGAAACGAAGTTTATTACCGGCGTTTCGCCCGACAGCGAAGTCGAACTTGCCCTTGCGGTCAAAAAATTCTATTCTTACGGCATAAAAAACGTCATTATGACGATGGGAAGCCGTGGATCTTTAGTGACGTACGGCGGCAATATCGAGCTCATAGCGGCGCAAAAAGTCAAAGCCGTCGACACGACGGGCGCGGGAGATACTTACGTAGGCGCGGTGGCGTGCCTTCTCGAAGAAGGACAAGACGTCGTTTCGGCTTGCCGCTTTGCCTCTTACGCTTCGGCGCTGACGGTAACGCGCGAGGGAGCGGCCCAAAGCATTCCCACGCGGGCAGAAGTCGAAGCCTTTATGCAAGAGCGCAAAAACGTTTGACATCGCTTGACCGATAAGATATAATATAGTCAAGAATTTGATTCTTAATCTAATTTATGGAGAAAATCATGGATATTTTAGCGGAACTCAACAAAATCGTAAAAGACTATCGTGACGGCGTGGAACTCAAGGAAGACTCCAACTTCGTCGAACTCGGCTTCGACTCTCTGGACAGAGTGGAGCTTATCATGGCGGTAGAAGAGAAATTCGGCATTACTTTCCCGGACGATCTTCAGGTAGAGACGGTAGCGCAGCTTATCGACGAGATCAAGAAGCTTCAGGCTTAATGGCCGGTATTATCGACAGACTAAACGACGTAGCCTCCGCGGACTACGCCGTTTTTCATAAAAAGATCGCCGCGACAAATAAGCGCGTTTTGGGCGTAAAACTCCCGATTTTGCGCACAATGGCAAAAAATCTCACTTTAGACGAGATAAAAAAAGAAGATACGAGCGTATACGAGATAGTGATGCTGTACGCTCTTATCGCCGCGCGGCAGGACTTCGGGACGTTTGCGGAAGAGATCGACGATCTTTTGCCGCTGTTTGACAGTTGGGTATACGTCGACTGCGCCGTGGCGGGAAGCCGTGCGCTCGGACAGCGCGCCGAAACTCTCGGCGAAGATCTCGCGTTTTTGCTCGACGGAGGGACTTTTTACAAGCGGTTTTATATCGTGGCGGCGTTATTCTTCTGCCCGCAAAGTAAAGCGGCGCGGGAAAGAATCGCCGCGGTAGAGTATGGCGACTACTATGTGGATATGGCGGCGGCATGGTATATTTCGGTGCTGTTTACGCTCGATTTCGAGGCGGCAAGCCTATATTTCGCCCGTTTTCCCGCGCAGGTACGAAAATACGCGAAACGCAAGTGCCTCGACAGTTTCCGCTTAAAAAAAGAGCAAAAAGCGAAAATCCGACTGCTAAAAGTCGATTAAATCGGGAAAAACGCCTAAAAAGTAAAAAAAACTTGTATTTTTTTGCGTTTTCTATTGCAAAGCCGCAATATATTTGGTATAATTATAAATAATTATGGATAGTTCCTCACAAGGACCTCGACGAAGTCCGATCGAATTTAACGCTTGAGCAGCCGAACCGTTTGGTCCGGCATTTTCGGTTTACGACGTTTTACGCGCACGACGCGCAAAGGAGAAATTTGTTTTTATGGACGGTGGAGCGATAGGGGTACTGATTGCCCTTATCATAATGATTATTTTGTCCGGGGTATTTTCCGGATCGGAGATGGCGTATTCGACGTGCCAGCGCGCACGACTGCAAACCATGGCGGACGACGGCAACAAAGGCGCCGCCAAAGTTCTCAAACTTCTCGATAAGTACGACAAGATCCTGTCCGCGATCCTTATCGGAAATAATATCGTAAATATCACGGGCGCGACGCTCGGCACGATACTTTTCGCGGTGTTTATCCCGCAGGCGGAACTCGCCAACACGATCTCGACGATCGTCGTGACTGTCGTGGTGCTGATTTTCGGCGAGATTACGCCCAAAATTTTCGCCAAAGAAAAACCCGAGCTGTTTGCGATACGCTTTTATTACTTTACGGTATTCTGCATTTACCTTTTCTATCCGCTCAACATGATCTTTTCGGGTTGGCGCTGGCTGATATGCAAGATATTCAAGATCAAGAAAGAAGCGAGCATCACCGAAGAAGAACTTATCAACATAGTCGAGACCGCCGAGAACGAGGGCGAAATTGAGGCTCACGAGTCCGAACTTATACGCTCCGCGATCGAGTTTGAGGACAGGGAAGTCATCGACGTAATGGTGCCGCGCGTCAACGTCATAGCGGTCAGCATCGAGGACAGCGCGGAAGAGATTTACAACAAGTACATCGAGAGCGGCTATTCGCGCCTGCCCGTGTACAAAGACACGATAGACAATATCGTCGGCATACTGCACGAAAAGGACTTTTACAAGCAGATCCACGACCACAGCGGCGAAATAAAAGATATTATTCAGACGACGCTTTGCGTGCCTTCGAGCATGAAAATTTCGTCCGCTTTGCACGAGATCCAGCGCAACAAAGTCCACATGGCGATCGTAGTCGACGAATTCGGCGGAACGATGGGCGTGGTAACATTGGAGGATATTCTCGAAGAACTCGTCGGCGAGATATACGACGAACACGACGACGTGGAGGAGCTTTTCCGTAGCGTGGGCGACGACACGTATATCGTAAACGGCGAAGAAAACCTCGAGGAAATGTTTGAAAAACTCGGCGTGACTCTCAACGAAGACGATGAGGAGGAGCAGATAGACGCCACGAGCGCGGGCGGATTTGTGACCGAAATAATGGGCAAGATCCCCACCGAGGGCGAGAAATGCACCTTTAAGAACCTTGAGATCGAAATTCTCAAGGCGACCGCGACAAAAGTCGTCGAAATTAAAATAAAAGTCCTTCCGCAAGAAGAGGAATAAAAGAAGAAAAAAACAAATCAAAACAAAAAGCCTTCCCAAACGCTTTGGAAGGCTTTTTTGTTAATTATTCCGCTACGGTATTTTGCATAATCGGCGCGAACAACTTTTTACTTACGGACAAAGTTTGTAAATACGGTTTTTTCCTGCTCGGGCGGCAAAATCCCGTTATTTTTACCCGCCTCGATACACTTGAGGTAATACGCCATATTTTTGGCAAGCATACGTACCGACTGCATACCTTCTTCGTCCTGTTCGACGTCCTGCGCGCTTGCGCCGTGGACCATATTCCAGTAGCGCGTGGAAATTATCGGCATTTGAGAAATACCGAAATACTTGTTTATCTCGTCGTAAGTCGCGGTCGTGCCGCCGCGCCGCGCCACTATGACCGAAGCCGCGGGCTTGAAGCGAAAGTATTTTGCTTTGTGGGCGCAGGACGAGGAATAAAACGCCCTGTCCATAAAGCTTTTGAGCGCGCCGCTCATCGCCGCGTAGTGTACCGGCGTGCCGAAAATAAATCCGTCGGCGTATTGCGCTTTTTCGACGAATTCGTTGACCGTATCGTCAAATACGCACTTGCCCTTAGTTGCGCAGGTGCCGCAACCTATACAACCCGCAAGCGGCTTTGCGCCCACCCAAAAAGTTTCCGTTTCGATCCCGCACTCAAGTAGAGTCGCCGCCGCCTCTTCGAGTACGCGCGCCGTACTGCCGTTACGATGCGGACTACCGTTGATAAGTAAAACTTTCATATCTGCCTCCGATACAATTATAGCATTTTTTTCGCCGCCTCGCAACGCCTCAAAAAAGAATTATAACTATTTTTGAAAAAAACGTCTTTTTCGTTTGACATTTTTTCCCCGATTCTATATAATAATAAGGCTAAATAGCGTTATATATATGCTGAATATATATGCTGATATACTCGCTTTGCTCGTGGCGTTCGCAAACTTTGTTTGCTCGGCTAAGGGCTCAGTTGGGGCGACGCGTTAAGCGA
>CACZPH010000127.1 GCA_902783025.1 uncultured Eubacteriales bacterium
TTCATTTTGCGACAGCAAAAATTCATTGAGGCTTCAGCCTCCCTATGTCGGTCGGCGGCGACTCGCCGCTGTCATTCAGAGCGTAGCGAAGAATCTTCAGACTTATATTACTGCACCGCTTATGCAAAATACCGTAGCGAAACACCCGCCATACCTTTCAGTCGGTCCGCGACGACTCTCCGCTTTCGCGCGTTTTACTCGATTTCCGTCTCTTCGCGCACGCGTTGCATTTTACGGTCGACGGCGGTGATGGCGTCGGCGCATTCCTTGAGTTGACGGACGACGCTTTCGGCGTTCTTGACGTTCTTTTTGTATTTGAGCTTATGCTCCAGACTTGCCCAAAAGTTCATGGCTATCGTGCGGAACTGCACCTCGACCTGCATATATTTCTTTTCGTCGAGCAAGAATATCGGTACTTCGATAATGAGGTGGAGCGAACGGTAGCCGTTCGGTTTGGGGTTTTTTATGTAATCTTTACGAGCCAGCACTTTTACGTCGTCTTGCGAGCAAAGTTTATCCGCGAGCATATAAATATCGTCGATAAATGAGCAGATTACTCTCACGCCCGCCACGTCGTGGAGATTTTTTTCGATACTTTCAAGGCTTACCTCTACGCCGTAGCGTTTGAGTTTGTCGATAATGCTTCGCGGCGTTTTCAGTCTCGAATTGATCGACTCGAAGGGATTACGCGCTTTTTGCACGGAAAGTTCGGCGTTAAGCACTTCGAGTTTGGTCCTGACTTCCAGCATGGCGCATTGGTATTGCATCATCAAAACGTTGAAGTCGTTGAGATTTTTTTCAAAAACGTCGTCTTCTTCGCCCAGCAGTTCGGTGGCAAGCGATCGTATATCTTCGTTCATATTTTTCCCCCGATTCAGTTTGGTTTTACGCTTATATTATACAACTTTTACCCTTCTCGTGTCAATTCTTATGGCTTGCTTTGGGCGAAAATCCGACGAAAAAAGCGCGCGAAAAATAAATCGATAAATTTTTATCAAAAAAACTTGAAAAAAGTTTCACATTATGTTATTATATACTCGTGGGAGGCAACAGGTGAAAAGAGAGTTTACAGTGACCGGAATGTCGTGCGCGGCTTGCAGCGCTCACGTCCGAAAAGCCGTCGAAAAGTTAGGAGCGGAGGAGGTCAACGTCAATTTGCTTACCGGCGAAATGACGCTTGTCAGCGAAACGCTCGGCGACGCCGAAATAATACGCGCGGTCGAAAAAGCGGGCTACGGCGCAAAGCCGAAAAACGCGACGACCAAAGCCGATACGAGCGGCGAACCCGATACCGAAAAAGACGAATTCAAGGACAGTCTTTTCCGTTTTATCGTCTCGGCGTGCTTTGCCCTCGTGCTTTTGTACGTGTCGATGGGTTCTATGCTCGGCGCGCCTTTGCCGCCGTTTTTGGCGGGGCATAACAACGCCGTATCGTTTGCGCTCGCGCAATTTTTGCTTACCCTGCCGATAATATACCTCAACCGCAATTATTTTCTCAACGGATTCAGGAGATTATTCAAGTTTTCGCCCAATATGGACTCGCTTATCGCGGTCGGCGCGAGCGCGGCGCTCATATACGGGCTTATCGTGACTTTCAGGCTGTCTTACGCGTTGGGCGCGCAGGACATGGAGACGGTCAAGGCGCTTCATATGCAGTTGTATTTCGAGTCGGCGGGCATAATCCTCACGCTCGCGCGGCTCGGCAAAACCATGGAAATGCGCAGCAAAAAGCGCACCAAGGACGCGATCAAAAAGCTCGTCGCTCTTCGCCCCGAAACCGCTAAAATCATAGTGGACGGGATAGAAAAGACCGTAAAGACGAGCGAAGTGAAAGCGGGCGACTTGCTTATCGTCCGTCCGGGCGAAGTTTTCCCGGTCGACGGCGAAGTGGTAAGCGGCTCCGCGTCGGTCAACGAAGCCAACGTTACCGGCGAGAGCATTCCGGTTTACAAATCGAAAGGCGACAAAGTTATTTCGTCCACTCTGGCTCTTAACGGAACGGTAACGTACGTTGCGCAAAAAGTCGGCGAAGACAGCGCGATCAATACGATAATCAGGCTTGTAAAAGAAGCAAGCTCGTCCAAGGCTCCGATCTCGCGGCTTGCCGATAAAATAAGCGGCGTTTTCGTGCCGGCTGTGTTTGCGATAGCGCTCGTCGCTTTCGCGGTAAATCTCATAGTACTGGGCGATTTTGCGCGCGCGTTTTCGATAGGAATATCGGTACTCGTCATAGCGTGTCCGTGCGCTTTAGGGCTTGCGACACCCGTCGCGGTCATGGTAGGCACAGGCAAAGGCGCGGAAAACGGCTTGCTTATCAAGTCCGCCGAAAAACTCGAGATTTTGCATAAAGTCGGCGTAGTCGTGCTTGATAAGACCGGCACGGTTACCGAAGGTAAACCCGAAGTCGTTTCCGTCGATTCGGGCGACGAAAAAACTTTGCTTTCCGTCGCGTATTCGCTCGAAAAGATGTCCGCGCACCCGCTTTCGACGGCGATCGTCGAGCACTGCGAAAAGCAAGGCGTTACGGCAAAGACCGTGGACGATTTCGCGCTCGTCGAAGGCATGGGGATACGCGGTAATATAGACGGCGAAACTTATTACGCCGGCGGCGAAAAATACGCTCGCTCTTTGGATCATGAAATCGATCTTTCCGCTTACGCCCGCCGCGGCGAAACGCCTCTCGCGTTCTTTACCGGCGGCCGACTCATCGGCGTAATTTCGGTAAAAGACAGAATAAAGCCCACCACCCCCATTGCGGTAAAGCGACTCAAAGAACTCGGCATAAAGGTCGTTATGCTCACGGGCGACAACGAAACGACCGCCCGCGCGATAGCGAGCGAAGCGGGTATCGACGAGGTTTACGCTTCGGTTTTGCCGAGCGGAAAACGCGACGTAATAGCCGATATTCAGAGCAAAAAACAAGCCGTGGCGATGGTCGGCGACGGTGTAAACGACGCTCCCGCGCTCACGCAGGCGGACGTGGGCATCGCCATCGGCAAAGGCTCGGACGTAGCGGTCGACAGCGCGGACGTAGTGCTTGTACGCAGCGACCTTAACGACGTTTACAACGCCGTAAGGCTGTCGCGCCGCACGATAAACACCGTAAAACTGTGCCTGTTCTGGGCGTTTTTCTACAACGTAGTCGGCATAGTGCTGGCAAGCGGTATTTTCGGCTTTGCCGGCATATATCTTACGCCGGAGATAGGCGCGCTCGCAATGAGTTTTTCGTCCGTGTGCGTGGTGACCACCGCCCTTACGATCAACTTTTTCCGTCCCAAGCGCGAACAAACGGAACAAACCGAACAAATCGAAACAAAACCGACCATAACGGTCAAAAAGGAGAATAAAATGGAAAAATTAGAGATCAAAGTTACGGGAATGATGTGCGCTCATTGCGAAAACCGCGTCGAAACCGCCGTAAAAGAACTTCCCGGCGTTTCTTCCGCCAAGGCGGATCACGAAAAGAACCTTCTTACGGTCGAGGGTGAAAAGCTGGACGAGGGGAGGATTAAGGAAGCCGTTGTTTCCGCCGGCTACACCGCATAAGAGGCGGCGATATACGGCGTGATACTGCGTTAAGAGCCTACCGACTTCGAGTTACGTACGATTATGTACGCGCCTCTCGTCGGTAGGCTCTTGCCTTGTCTGACGCTCGTATCTCGCCACCTCTGCTTTTTCGCCGCCAATAAATATCGTGATGTTTTCCTTGCCTGACTCGTATCTTGACGGCGAAAATTTCTCCGATTTAGCCTTGCAGTGCGAAAATCTCGTCTTGCTTGCGTCTGATCCGCGAAAATTTCCTTGATTTGGCTTTATTCGTATCTCGAACGCGAAAATTTCGTTGAATTAACTTTACAATTATCAACCGAAAAACCGACGTAGCAAAAACGCCGGTTTTTTCATTATTCCTTGTATTATCTCTTATTATCCTTGTCATTCTAAGAGAAGCGAAGAATCTTCGGAAAAGAACTATTGCATTGCCGCTAAAGTTAGTCGTAGTGGAACACTTGCCGCACCTTTCAGTCGGCCCGCGGAGGCTCTCCGCATTTTGCGACAGCAAAAATTCACGGAAGCTTCAGCCTCACTATGTCAGTCCGCGGCGACTCGCCGCTGTCATTCAGAGCGTAGCGAAGAATCTTCGGCATTATACCGTCGCACCGCTTATGCAAAATACCGTAGCGAA
>CACZPH010000128.1 GCA_902783025.1 uncultured Eubacteriales bacterium
AGCCCCATTCCTTCGCCCGTCGACGAGTCGGACTTTACGCCCTTTTCGAATATCGTGTCGAGCCTGCCGTCCTTGAGGTCGTCCGCGTCGTTTGAGCAAACGAAAGTCGCTCTGCCGTCGCTTGCGCTGAGCGTTACGCTCACTTTCGTTTTTGCAAAATTCAGCGCGTTGGAAATGATCTCGCCGATCACGATTTCCACGTCGCCGGCATCTCCGTCCGTAACCGCTCCGGGAGAAACGGCCACGTCGAGCGCAACGCCCTTTTCTTCGAATCGCGGCTTATATTCGCCGAGTTTGCTTTCGAGTATCGCGCTTACGTCCGCCTGCGGTTTTTCTTCGCCCGAAAGACTGTCCCTGATAGTGTGCGAATACGTCTTTACCGTAATAAGCGACGCGCCGAAAGCGAGTGCGGTCGACAGCACGAGCGCAACGACGGAAGAAATGAGCGTGCGGTAAAATGACAGCCACGAATCGCCGCAATACAACACGCTGACGTATTTTACACCGCTTATTTCGTACGCAAAGTAGCGATATACGCCCTTGCTCCAGCCTTTTGCGCCGGAAAGAGAACTTGCCCACTTAAGAGCGTTTTCTTCGCTTACCGCCGTCATATTAAAGGCGACTTTTACGCTATCCTCGCCGTCGAAAGCGTAAGTGAAATACCTCGCGCTATCCGGCGTTTCGGGCGAATCGGGGCCAAGCGGTCCGGAATTGCCTTGTTCCGCCGCCGACTGCGTCATTACTCCGCCGCCGTCCGCTATTTTTACAAGGCGCGCGTCCGCGTCCGAACATACGAAAGCGTACGAAAGAATATTGATCACGCCCAAAACGACTAACAGCAACGCGAACACTCCGAGCGTAAAAAACAAAACGATTTTTCTCTTTATCTTATCTGTCATTTTTTTCTCCGGCTCCGACCGATTTTCCCTACTAACCGATTTTCCCTATTATTTCCTATTAAATAACTCGTTTTTATAATAGTATCATATTTTGAGCGCGTTTGTCAACGCGTACGCGAAAAATCCCGGCTTTGCTCCTCGACAAAATTATCATATCGCGCCAAAGTGAAAATCCGATGACAACCAAGTCGATTTTTTACGAAAACACAAACCGAAAACCCTCGCCCGATTTAATCAAGTTCAGCACGCTTTCCCAAAATAAATCAACACCCTTTCACCCTTTCGCGCGAAAAAACCGCCCGCTTTCGCGGACGGTCTTTGTCAACGATTCGAATTTTAGCCTATAAACGCGTTTACCTCGTCGGCGGTCATCGCTTCCTTGCGGGTATCGAATCCCTCGAGAAGAGTCGCGTGATCCGACTGAACTTTAGTAAGTATCGCTTCGTCGAGAGTTATCTCGGAGTCGATATACGAGTTAGCGGAATGAACGTCGGTAGAGTACGAGGCAAGGTTGTCGCCCTCGTTTATAAACATCATAGGAGTAAGAACTTCTTTGGTCTGCACTTTGCCTTCGTCGTCAAGGTAATGGAAATACATCTTGCGAAGTTCGATGTCGAATTTGCGGTTGGTATTGACAACTTTTTTATTATACGTCGGCTTGAATAAATCCGCGCTACCATTTACGTAAAGATCCACGTCGTCGCTCTTAAGTTCGGGAATTTTAATTGACGTAAATCCGCTGAGATCGGTAGAAAGGTTAAACCATACGCAGTTAAAAGTGATATTTCCAACCACAGGGAAGTTCCTTGTTTCTTTTACATCAAAAGTAAGAAGTTTACCGGTATTCTTGTTATAGAGTTCGTTTATCTGCTTTTCGAATCCGGTCATACCTTCCGCCTTGTTGCCGACTACTTCGACGTAATCGCCGTCGATATGATACTCGGCGTAAGCTTTCTTTACGGTTTTGTCGGCGGCGGTAATTGTCTCGAAGATTTTCCCCGTGCCGTTGGTTTTGTCAAACTCGCAATACGTAAGATATTGCGCTTGTTTGATACCCGCGTCAAGACCGAACTCAAACTTATCCGCGGTAACTACGTAGCGCGCTTTGTTGGTCTCCGAAACGTAAACGCGCACTTCCTTTTCGCCTTTCGCTACGTCGTACGTTGCGCTTACCTGCGGCACTATCTCGCCGAGAAGCGGAACGGTCATGCCGGACTTAAAGCCCACGCCGATCGAAAGTTTACCGTCGGTATACTCTAAGGTCGCGGCGAATTTTTCGGAGTCGAAAGAATAGTTTATCTCGTCGCAATACTCCGAATCGAGATGCGAAACGAGCGCGTTGGTCGCAAGAGTGATCACCGAATCGCCGGTGTTGAGATACTTGTAAAAGCTCTCGACCGAGTTTACGTTGTCGGTAAACATATTCCACTGCTCGCCGAAGCCGCCGTACTTGATAGAAGAAACGTTTACGAAACTCGTAAAATCATACGTTACGTCGCTCTCGTTTACCAGGTTTGCGGCATACGACGGACTCATTGCGGCGGGTATATAGTCGTACGGGCTCGCGTTTAGCGCGGCGGTAAGAGCGTTAAGATAGCCTTTTACTTCCGCTCTGAGCGCGGCAAGTTGCTTTGCTACTACTTTTTTTGCTTCCTGTTTGAAGTCCTCGACTATTTCATCCGCTACGCTATTAGCCGAATCGATGTCGGTTATTGCGTTTATCTTTCCTTTCTCG
>CACZPH010000129.1 GCA_902783025.1 uncultured Eubacteriales bacterium
CGGCGCGGAAACGCGTATAATCGTCTCGAGTACCGTAAACAAGGTCATAAACGCCGCTACGTTGTCATCGCCTATGCAGCTTCCCCAGTACCTGTCGCGACTGCGGCGAACGTACCAGTTGGAAAGTTTGTCTGTAAAGTCGCCGATAGCGCGCGCGGATTCGGTAATCTTGTACTGCGCGAGCGAATCGTCGACGTATTTTACCAAAGTGTTCAGCTTGGACAAAACCCATTTGTCCATAAGCGAAAGTTTGCACTTCTTAAGATCGTACTTGCTCGGATCGAAGCCGTCGATATCCGCGTAAAGCACGTAGAACGAATACGTGTTCCACAGCGTTCCCAGATATTTGCGCTGCGCTTCGGAAACCGCCTCGGAATAGAATCTCGACGGGAGCCACGGATTTGAAGCGGTATAGAAATACCACCTTACCGCGTCCGCGCCCTGTACGTCGAGTACCGACCACGGATCGACTACGTTGCCTTTGTGCTTGCTCATTTTGATACCGTTTTTGTCGTTGACGTGACCGAGCACGATACAATTCTTGAACGGCGCTTTGTTGAAAAGCAGCGTGGAAACGGCGAGAAGGGTATAAAACCATCCGCGCGTCTGGTCGATAGCCTCGCTGATAAACTCGGCGGGGAAGGTGTTTTCGAATTTTTCCTTGTTCTCGAAGGGGTAATGAAGCTGCGCGAAAGGCATGGAGCCTGAGTCGAACCAGCAGTCGATGACTTCGCTCGTGCGCTTCATCGTGCCGCCGCACTCGCACGGGAAAGTTACCGCGTCGACGTAGGGCTTATGAAGTTCGATATCTCCGCTTATGTTGCCTTTTTCCTTAAGCTCCGCTTTGCTGCCTATCACGTGGATCTTGCCGCACTTTTCGCATACCCAGACGGGGAGCGGAGTTCCCCAATAACGCTCGCGGGAAAGTCCCCAGTCGATGACGTTTTCGAGGAAATTGCCCATTCTGCCGCTCTTGATGGAAGCGGGCATCCAGTTGATCGAATCGTTGTTGCGGATAAGATCGTCTTTTACCGCCGTCATCTTGATAAACCACGTCGAGCGCGCGTAGTAAAGAAGCGGCGTGTCGCATCTCCAGCAGAAGGGATACGAGTGCGTAAACGTCGGCGCGGAGAATAACAACCCGCGCTCTTTGAGGTCGGAAAGCACCATTTTGTCGGCGTCCTTGACGAATACGCCGTCAAACGGCGTGCCGCCGCACATTCTGCCTCTGTCGTCGACTTTTTGGAAAAACGGAAGTCCGTTTTGCTTACCCACGCGGTTGTCGTCTTCACCGAAGGCGAGCGCGATATGCACGACTCCCGTGCCTTCGTCCATGGTTACGTAATCGTCGGTAACCACTCTGTAGCCGTCTTCCGCGCTGTCGAAGCGATAAAGCGGCGCGTAATGCTTGCCCTCGAAGTCCTTGCCCTTAACGGTCCTGACGATTTCGTAATCCTCAAAGTATTCCTTGATACGATCTTTCGCCATAACGAAAGTTTCGCCTTTTGCGGTAAAGTACGCGTATTCGAAGTCGGGATTGAAGCAAAGTCCGGCGTTGGACGGCAAAGTCCAGGGCGTGGTCGTCCAGGCGAGAATATACGCGTCTTCGCCGACTATCTTAAACTTCGCCACAGCCGATTTTTCGGTAACGTCCTTGTAGCCTTGCGCCACTTCGTGACTGCTCAGCGCCGTGCCGCAACGCGGACAATAGGGCACTATCTTGTGTCCTTTGTACAAAAGTCCCTTGTCGTATATGGTCTTGAGAGCCCACCATTCGGACTCGATGTAATTATCTTCGTACGTGACGTACGGGTGTTTCATATCCGCCCAATAACCTACGCGGTCGGACATTTTTTCCCATTCGCTCTTGTATTTCCATACGCTCTCTTTGCACTTCTTGATAAAAGGCTCGATACCGTACTTTTCGATATCCTGTTTGCCGTCCATGCCGAGAAGTTTCTCTACTTCCAGCTCCACCGGAAGCCCGTGCGTGTCCCAGCCGGCTTTGCGCGTGGCGTGATAGCCTTTCATCGTCTTGTATCTCGGGATTATGTCCTTGATAACGCGCGTAAGAATATGTCCTATATGCGGTTTGCCGTTTGCGGTCGGCGGACCGTCGTAAAACGTGAATTCTTTGCCGTCTTTGGTCTGTTCCTCTATCTTGTCGGTAACCGCGACGTCTTTCCAGAACTTGACGATTTCCTTTTCGCGGTCGACGAAATTCATAGAGGGATCGATTTTTTCGTACATAGTTTACTCCTTTCTCTTCGTAGTAAATATTGCTATCGCGGCAAAACGCCGCGCGCTTGACGAATAATTATTTTTTTATTAAATTTGAGAGAAGAACCTTTTCCGGCCTTCTCTCAAAAGTTAAAGTCGAAATGCTGCGCATCCGTCTTTGTCGCACTATCCGCGAACGTCCTTCAGACAGCCGGCTCCTCCGAAGCTACCCCGTGGCACACACCGAAATCCGTTTAGTGCTGCTGCCTCACGCCCTGACACGGTTCGCGGCTCGATATTGCACGAGACCCCGGTATCTTCACTGCTTGTCTGCGACTGCTCCGCAAATAATAACGCCGAGGACGGCGTTCGGCCCTACTGTAGCGGGTTGTAGGTACAGGGCACCGCTGGCTCCCCGCCTAGCGCAGTACGTAAAGTTTAGCACAAAACGAAGGGAAAATCAAGTCTTTTTGCCGCTATTAACAAAATATCGGTATATATAATACTACTTTTTAGCTTTCGGGGCGGGAAAAAAGTCGATTTTTCGCTCCGCCGTTGACTTTGCCCTCCGGGACGTGTTATAATATCCGCATGAAAATGACCAAAGACATTATACTCGTCGACGCCGACGATACGCTCTTCGACTTCCACCGCTCCGAAAAAGAAGCGCTTTTCCGTACGCTGCGCCGCTTCGCAATGACGCCGAGCGACGAAAAATTCGAAGCGTACAAGAATATAAACGACCTTAACTGGAAGGCGCTCGAGCGCGGAGAGTTTACAAAAAGCGAAATAGTCGTAAGGCGCTTTGCCATGTACCTCGACAGGTGCGAAACGAAGCGCGCCGATCCGCTCGAAATGCATTTATTCTATCACGACGAACTGAGCAAACTCGGCTACGTTTATCCTTCCGCCGAGCCTTTTCTTAAGGAAATGAAAAGAAGAGGCAAACGTATTTATCTTATCACAAACGGACTTATCAAGGTCCAGAACGGCAGACTCGACGATTCGGGACTGCGTAAGTACCTCGACGACGTGTTTATCTCGGACGCGGTAGGCTACGAAAAGCCGGACAAACGCTACTTCGATTACGTCGTAAGTCATATCCAAGGGTTCAGCGCGGAAAAAGCCGTCGTGATAGGAGATTCGCCCAGCAGCGATATGCAGGGCGCGATAAACGCCGGAATAGACAGGATATGGGTAAACCGCAAGGGCTTAGCGACCGACTTGCCGATAAACGCGCAGGTAAACGACCTTGACGAAATATACGACCTTATCGACTAAACAAAAGCGCAAAAACCGCATACGTATTTGCTAAAACAAGCGGAAAAGCCCCAAAACCCCGACTTTGATTTTCACAGAGTCGGGGTTTTTATAGAGGTTAATTCAACGAGGTTTTCGCCGTCAAGGAAAAAGCAAAGCCAACGAAATGTTCGCCGTGAAGAAGCAAGCAGGTCAAGGCAAAGGAAGCCACGCCGTTTGTTTGACTATTACTACGCTAAATCAACGAAATGTTCGCCGTGAAGAAGCAAGCATGTCGAGGCGTAACGGAAAACAAGGCGGCGAGATTAGAGCACGATTTCCGCTACACCAAATCGAAGAATTATTCGCGGCTGAGACGGGGCGTCAGGCAAGGCAAAGGGAGCCGGCACGCCGTTTGTTTGACTATTACTACGCTAAACCAACGAAATGTTCGCCGTGAAGAAGCAAGCAGGTCGAGGAAGACAAAGCCAAACGATGGGAGCGTACTAAGACGTACGTGACCGAGGGCGGCTGAAGTCTGACAACGAGATGCGCCGCTTATTCGCGGCGAATAGGCTTTGCGTGAGCGAGAAGATACTTTTCCGCTTCCCCGTTCCATAATCCGTTGGTCTTGTCGGTAAGGCGGGCAAGTTCGGCGAAGAAGGGATCGGTTTTGCCCAAAGCCGCAAAATCCTCGATAGCGGTCATGGGCATGGAGATTTGCGGATAAACGAGTTTTTTGCCGCCCTTGATATGCGGAAGATTGATAGTCGTCTCGGCGGCGCTGTCGAGCCCGCCCACGTGCGTTACCATAACGGCGGGATTGAGTCTTCCCTTCGACGCCATATCGAGGCATTCGAGCATATCGGCCGTATTACCGCCGCTGTTGCCGGCTACGTGGATAAACTTGTAATGCACGTCGTAAAAATTGAACATGGCGGAAAACTGCTTGTCGGTAGGACCGGCGAAGAAGTTAAGACAGCCGTCCTTGGCAAGGATCCTTACGCCCATCTCCACCACGGGGCGAACGGGCGCGTAAACGAACACGTCGTCAAAGCCTTTGCCCGAAGTGAGCGCGAGCATTTCTTCTTCCGCTTTCTTGTCCTCGGCGGTGTTGATAAAGACGAGTTTTACGCCTTCTTTTTCCGCTTCTTCGGCGGTAAAGATCTTTTGCGCGCGCGCGAGTCTGTCGTCGTCGATGTCCGTAACGACCAAAAGTCCGGGTTTGCGGTCGCAATGCAACGCGTAATCGATAGCGCCGAGCCCCATAGGACCGACGCCCGCGAGTATCGCGCACGCTCCGCCCTCTACTATACCCATAACGTGGGTATGGTCGGTGAAGTTATTGTGATAATTTACGTGAAAACCGCCTATTATGCAACTCATGGGTTCGGCAAGCGAGCCGGAGAAAAAGTCGTCGCGCGTGTACGGAAGCACGCACCCGCAATCAATATACTTTTTGGGTATGATGACGTAAGTCGCGTCGCCGCCGCAATAGTGATACGAATAACCTATCGTGTAAAGCGCCGCGTCCGGAAGCGCGGGTTGAATAACGAACTTTTCGCCTTTTATGAATTTCCCGGTCAGGTTTTTGCCTACCTCGATTATCTCGCCGCACATTTCGTGCCCTACTATCGTAGGATCGGTCGCCACGTCGTCGGGAACGCGCGCGTGATCCGCGCCGAGAGACTGCGCCTTGTACGTGCTCATACATACGCTGTCCGTAATAACGCGGGCGAGAAGTTCGTCGTCCTTAAGCGCGGGGAGTTCGAACTCTTCGAGTCTAAGGTCGCCTTTTCCGTAAAGTCTTACCGCAGTTGTTTTCATTGTCTCCTCCTACTGCAAAAATCACATTATTCCTATCAGCGCCAGCAAAGTCACGAAAAGCGGAATCGTCAGCACCGAAAAAACCGTACTCATAAGCGTCGATTTGGTCGCCGCTTCTTTGTCGCCGTCATACGTTTCGGCAAGCGAAATGGTCATCGTCGCCGTCGGCATCGCGCTGCATATAAGCATACTTACCATGAGCGAACCGTCAAACGTAAAAGACGGAATAAGCGAGAAAAGCGTCATTATTCCGAGCGCCGCGAGCGGGAATACGATAAGCTTTACAAAACTTACGATATATACGTCGCGGTCGTTGAAAATGCTCTTCAGATCGATCTGCGCCAACCTTATTCCCAAAACTATCATCGGGAGCGTGGCGTTGAAGTTGTTAAGCCCTCTGCAAAAGGTCATAAGGCTGTCGATCACCACGTTATCCGACTTGGTAAGTCCTAAGTTGAGGAAAAAGATCGGGAGAGCGACGACGAGCACGAGCGTGGGAAGGTTGAGAAGCGCTTTTTTGACCGAAATATACTTCTTGTCGCCGGTTATTTCGTACACGCCCAAAGTCCAGAGCGTAACGTTGAAAACCACCATAAAGATAAGCGCGTAAATCGTGATCTCGGGGTTGTTGAACAGCACTTGTATTACCGGGATCCCCATAAACCCGCAGTTTGACAACGACGAGGCGAGAGTGCAGACGCGAGCCTTCTTGTCCTCGGTCACTTTGTGGAAAAACACTCGGGCAATAAGGAAAAATCCCGCCACGAAAACTATCGACAGCAAAAAAGCGAACAGCATATTGAGCAACAGTTCGCTCTTAAACTCCGCTTCGATAAACGAATACAGCGCGAGCATGGGTTGCGACACGTAGATCACGAGCGCGCAAAGCGTGCCTATCGCGCCTTCGGGAAGTTTCTTTATCTTCTGAAGAATAAATCCGGGCAGCGCGAACGCTATCAGAATGCCGACTCGAAGCAACGCGGTCAAAAATACGTTGAGCGTTTCGTTCATACTCTCTCCTTTTACGGTATTATAGCACTTTTTCGCCGCGTTTTCAATAGCGCGGGCAAAAATAAACGAATATTTTTATTAAAAAGCGCTTCGTTCGTTTAGTTTCGGTTTTCTGTAAAATATGTCGGAAAACAAGAAAATCAGTTTCGGTTTTTACTCTCTTATTATAACTGCCGAATCCGGCGGGACTTCCGCCGTCGCGCGCTCTAATATAAGATCGTAAACCTTTTTGTCCAGCGAAAGGGGAAATTCCGAACGGTTGGCAACTACGAAGATCGAGCCGACCGGCGATACCCGGCGAAAAGAGAAAATCCCTCTGCCCGCCGCCACGGGTATATATTCGCCTTCCGCGAGAACGTCGGCGTTTTCGCGGCGTATCCTGCCTAATCTTGCGTAAAAGGCGGTAAGGGAGGTATCTTCTTTTCCCCACGGAAAACAACGGCGGTTAAACGGATCTTCGTAGCCTTGCATTCCCGCCTCGTCGCCGTAGTATATGCACGGAACGCCCGGAAGCGTAAACTGCAACGCCGCGGCGCACCTGAGCCTGCGCACGGCAAGCGGATAGTCGCTTATTTTCTTCTCTGCCCGATCGTCCTTATTCGCGGGCGTAGCGTCAGAAGAAAGCGCGGTGATCGCCCGCACGGTGTCGTGAGTGCCGATAGCGTTCATAAGCGAATCGAGAACGTCTTTCGGGTAGTGATCCACTATGGCGTTTACCGCGCCTGCAAGCCGCGTGCCGTCGCCGGTGATCGCAAAGTGCAGAATATCGCTCTTGAACGGGTAATTCGTCACGCTCTCCAGTTCGTCGCCCCAAAAGTATTTGCGCCTTACTCCGTACGCGACTTTAGTCACCGCGTCTTCCCACACTTCGCCCAAAACGAGCGCTTTGGGGTTTACGCGCTTTACCGCGGAGCAAAGCCGGGAAATAAACTCGTCGGGAAGTTCGTCCGCCACGTCGAGCCGCCACGCCGAAACGCCGAGCGATGTGTACTTCTCGATAACGCCGCCTTTGCCCGTGATAAAATCAAGATACGTCGGGTTTAACTCGTCTACTTGCGGCAGAATATTTATGCCCCACCAGCACGAATACTTGTCCGGGAAAGCGGAGAACGAATACCAGTCGTAATACGGCGAAGATTTGCTCTGATACGCCCCCAAAGAGTCGTATTTGCCGTACTTGTTGAAATAAACGCTGTCGTCGCCCGTATGCGAAAATACGCCGTCGAGCATGACGGATATGCCGCGTTTTTTCGCCTTGACGATAAGTTCTTTGAGGTCGTCTTCACTGCCGAAGTCCGGATCCACGTTCATATACGAGCCGGTATCGTACTTGTGGTTTGAATACGCCTTGAAAATCGGATTGAGATAAACGCACGAAACGCCCAAAGACGAAAGATAATCGAGTTTCGCCGTAACACCCTTGAGATTACCGCCGAAAAAGTCATTATTGCGCACTATGCCTTTTTGGTCGGGCTTGTACTCGGGAGTGCCGCCCCAGTCGTCGCGATAAACGCAATCCGAGCGCGTTTTGCGGCGGTTTACGCTATAGAACCGATCGACCATTATCTGATATATCACGCCGCCCTTAAGAAGCGACGGGAAAGGGTACTTGCGCTCGACGGCGAGAAGCAGCCAGTCCTTACCGTAATGATATTCGGGCTTGAGCGCTTCGCCGCAAAAAATATTGAAATACCCGCCGCCCCATTGGTTTACCTTGAAGTGATACGAATACAAGCCGCGCGACGAAACGGAAAGCGTAATCGAAAACTTGCGCCCGAAATTTTCCATACGGTAATATACGGGCGTTTCGTCTTCCTTGGTAAGCACGAAATACACGCTTTCGATATCGTCGGTCTCGGTAATTCCTATCGAAATCGAAAACGGCTCGTTTACTTTGGCGGCGCCGACGGGCGACTTGAATTCCTTAAGATAGGGCTTGTAAATAAGTTCTCTCATTTTTTACTTTTCGGGCTATACGTATGCGGTTTTTTTGTAAACAACAAGGGAAAGGCAGGCTTACCGCTCCCCTTTCCCCGTTTACTTTTTCACTCTTCTACTTTGGTAAGATTCCAGATATTTGCGGCGTACTCGTCGATCGCTCTGTCGGCGGCGAAAACTCCCGACTTGGCGATATTGACGAGCGCCATTTTATTCCAGCGCGTCTTGTCCTTGTACGCTTCGTTCATGTCGTTATACGCGCGCATATAGTCGTCGTAATCGCGCAGACACATATACGGATCGGCAATAAAGTTGATGCCGGTCGTAAGATACGAGGCGATATCTTCGAACGACTGTCCCGCAAAACCCGCGTTGAGCGAGTCGATAACGCGTCGAAGGCGCGGATTCGACGAATAAATTCCCGAAGGATTGTATCCTCTCTTCCACTCTTCCGTAACCTGCGGCGTAAGAAGTCCGAAAGTAAATATATTGTCCTTGCCTACGTTTTCCAAAATCTCGACGTTAGCGCCGTCGACCGTGCCGAGCGTAATAGCGCCGTTGATCATAAACTTCATGTTAGACGTGCCGCTCGCTTCCTTGCCGGCAAGCGAAATCTGTTCGCTTATTTCGCTGGCGGGAATAAGCCGCTCCGCCTTGGTGACGTTGTAGTTTTCGACGAAATAAACCGAGAGTTTGTCGTTGAAGATCTTTTGCTTGCGGATATCCTCGGCAAGGCAGTTGATAAGGCTGATAATGCGCTTCGCGTGGTAGTAGCCGCCCGCCGCCTTCGCGCCGAAAATAAACGTCTGCGGCGTAAAATCCGCGTTGGGGTTATCCTTGATATCGAAGTAAAGCGTGAGTATCTTAAGAACGTTGAGTAGCTGGCGCTTGTACTCGTGAAGACGCTTTATCTGCGTATCGAAACGCGAGTCGGGATTTATGATCGCGCCCGCGGTCTTGCGCATATACGCGGCGAAACTCTCCTTGTTCTTGCGCTTGATCCTGTCAAGCTCGGCAAGTACGGTCTCGTCGTTTCGGAAAGCGAGCAGGTCCGAAAGCCTTGACGCGTCGCGCTTGTAGCCCTCGCCGATAAGGTCGTCGAGAAGGGAAGTGAGCGCGGGGTTTGACTGACAAAGCCACCGCCTGTGCGCTATACCGTTGGTCACGTTGGTAAACCGCTCGGGATATATGTCGTAAAAATCCTTGAATACGTCGCGCTTGATAATTTCGCTGTGAAGCGCGGAAACGCCGTTTATCGAATGCGAGCCGATGACGGCGAGGTTTGCCATGCGCACCTGACCGTTGCCGAGCACGCACATACGGTCGAGTTTGTCGCCGTAGCAATACTCGTGCTCGCCGCGGAATCTCGCGTCTATCTCCTTGATTATCTTATAAATTCGCGGAAGACGCGTCTTGACAAGATCCGTTCCCCATTTCTCGAGCGCCTCCGCCATGACCGTGTGGTTGGTGTACGCGATGGTGTTGACCGTCGTATCCCACGCCTTTTCCCACGAAAAACCGTATTCGTCGAGAAGAATACGCATCATTTCCGGTATTGCGAGCGCGGGGTGCGTGTCGTTGATGTGGATCGCGACTTTTTCGGCTAAATTGTCGAGCGTGCCGTAAACCTTGAGGTGATCCTTGAAGATCGACTGGAGCGACGCCGAGCAAAGGAAATATTGCTGTGTAAGACGAAGTTGTTTGCCCTCGAAGTGATCGTCGGACGGATATAAAACCTTAGTGATAAGTTGCGCTTCGTTTTCCGCGCGAAGAGCCGTCATGTAATCGCCTTGCGTAAACGACTTCATGTCGAAGTGGTTTTGGGTAGTGGCTTTCCACAGCCTCAGTACGCTCACGCCCTTGCCCTCGTAGCCGCTGATCATTACGTCGTACGGCACCGCGTCGACTACCGTCGCGCCTACGTGTTCGCAAATAAGCCTGCCGCTCTCCCAATGCTCTATTACTTTGCCTCCGAGTCTGACGGAGAAAGATTTGTCCGAGCGCGGCATCATCCACGCTTCTCCGCTGTCGAGCCATACGTCGGGGAGTTCGACTTGCTGATTGTCTACGATCTTTTGCTTGAACAGTCCGTATTCGTACCTGAGCGAAAAGCCCATCGCCGGGTAGTTCGACGTGGCGAGCGCGTCCATAAAGCACGCCGCAAGCCGTCCCAGACCTCCGTTGCCGAGCCCCGCGTCGGACTCCAACTCGTACATATCGTCGAGCGAAACGCCGAAACGCTTGAGCGCGCGGGCGAATTTGGTCTCTATTCCTAAGTTAAAAAGATTGTTTTTGAGGCTCCTGCCGATAAGGAATTCCATGCAAAGATAGTAAACGCGCTTTTTTTGTTTGCGCACTATCTCGGCGTTGTTGGCTTGCTTTTTTTCGAGAAGTATATCGCGGATGACGAGTACCGAAGCCTTGTACATTTGCATAGGCGCCGCCTGAGCCGGCGTGGTGGCGAAATACTTTGTGAGTTTTTCTTCGATGAGTTCCTGAAGTTTGTTGATAGTGATTTCCATAATAATCCTCTTGTTTTGTCGACGTAGCAAAGCGCGTGTATACACAAGACGCTTATTCGGTCACCTTTTTGTAAAAATCGAGATACTCTCTCGCGCTCTTATTCCACGAAAAATCCGCGCGGATCGCCCGCTGAACGAGTCCGTTCCATTTGTCGCGATAGTCGGTGTAAAGCCCTATCGCTCTCTCTACCGCGTAGCGCATAGAGTCGCTGTCGTACGACGAGAACACGAAGCCCAGTCCCTTGTCTCCGTCGCCGCAGTCAGGGATCGAATCCTTGAGTCCGCCCGTTTCGCGTACTACCGGAATGGTGCCGTATCTGCACGCCATCATCTGACTGAGTCCGCACGGCTCGCTGCGCGAAGGCATAAGGAAAATGTCCGCTCCCGCGTATATCTTATGCGCGAGATCCTTGTTGAAAGTAATGCGCGCGCGCACTTTGGTTTCGTAAAGGTTTTCGAGATGCTTGAAGAAACTCTCGTGATCGCCCTCGCCGGTACCGAGAACGACGAATTGTACCGGGCGGGTAAGAATATCGTTGATGGCGTGGCGAACGATGTCGATCCCCTTGTGGCTGACGAGTCTCGTTATCATCGCTATCATCGGGATATTCTCGCCGACGGGAAGACCGAGCATCTTCTGAAGTTCGATCTTGTTTTGCACCTTCTTTTCGATGCTGTCCGCGTCGTAGTTGACGAAAAGCGCGGGTTGAGTCGCGGGATCGTAAGTAACTACGTCCACGCCGTTAAGAATTCCGCGGAGTTTGCCTGCGTTTTTGTTAAGAACGTCCTCGAGCCCGTGAGCGTACTCCGCCGTCTTGATCTGCTCCGCGTAAGTGGGGCTGACCGTCGAAATGTAATCGGCGTAATCGATCGCGCCTTTCATGAGGTTTATGCAGCCGTGATACTCGATCGACATATACTCGCGGAAAGAAATACCGAACACGTCTTCGAGTATATCCGACGAAAACTGTCCCTGATACTCGATATTGTGTATCGTAAACACGGTCTTTACGCCCTTATACGGCTCCGAAAACATATAGTACAGTTTGTAATATATGGGCGTGAGCGCCGTCTGCCAGTCGTGGCAATGCAAAATATCCACTTTCCAATTAAGGAAAGGCATAAGTTCGAGTACCGCGCGCGAGAAGAAAGCGAACCGCTCTCCGTCGTCGCCGTACCCGTAAAGCGAAGAACGGCGGAAATAAAATTCGTTGTCGATAAAGTAATACGTTACGCCGTCTTTTTCGTACTCGAAAAGCCCGCAATACTGGTTACGCCACGCTACGGGCACCGTAATGTGCGTTACGAAAGTAAGATTCGCTCTCTCTTCCTGCGGAAAACTCTGATAGAGCGGAATGATCACTCTCGCCTCTATCTCGCCCGACTTGTTGAGCGCCTTCGGGAGCGAGCCTATTACTTCGCCCAGTCCGCCCGTTCCCGCAAACGGGAAAGCCTCGGACGCGACGAAAAGAACGTGCTTGACGTCTTTTTTTGCGCGCGCAGGCGACTTTTTTGTGGTTTTGGTGGTTTTTGTAGCCATATATGCCTCCTTAATGGGTTGATCCATAATAAAATCAGATTACCGAGCCTTTGGGTATGAAATACGGATGAGTTTCGTGTCCCGAAAGAGTCCTGCCCGAAAGCACCGTCGTTTCTTTGTCCGCGACTACGCAGTTGAGAAACGAACCTTCCGAAATGTTGGCGTTCTGGAAAATTATCGAATTGCGCACTACCGCGCCTTTCGCCACGCGCACGCCTCTGAAAAGTATCGAGCCGGACACTTCGCCCTCTATCACGCAGCCGTCCGCGATAAGCGAATTGGTCGCTTTGCCGTCGCCTACGAATTTGCACGGCGCGCTGTCGCGGACGTTGGTGTAAATGCTCGCGCCGTTGGCTCTGAAAAGCGCGTCGCGCACCGACTTGTCGAGCAGTTCCATGTTGTGCTTGTAGTAGTTCTGAAAACTGTCCACGGTCGCGTAATAGCCGTCGAACCTGAATCCGAATATGCGGTACTTGTCTACGCCGCGCACGAGTACGTCGCGCGAAAAGGAATGGTAATCGAATTCTTCCTTGTTTTCGATAAGATTGATGAGAAATTTGCGGTTGATGACGAGGATATTCGCCATTTTGTTCGCCCAGTCCTCGTGATTTTTGCCGATATACGTGCGCGTTATTCTGTTGTCGGCGTCAAGATCGAACTGCGTGCGCGTCTTGACTTCGGCGTCGAGCGGCAGATATTTGCGGCGGTAAACCACCGTAATGTCGGCGGCCTTGGCGATATGATACTCGACAAGTTCGGAAAGATCTATGTTGCATACGTTGTCGCAGTCGGACATTACCACGTAATCTTCGCTGCACGAGCGAAGGAAATACATTGCGTTCCCCAAAGCCTCAAAACGCGACGTGTACATCTTGGATTCGTTATCGCCGAACGGCGGAAGGATCGTAAGACCGCCGTTTTTGCGCGACAGATCCCAGTTTTTGCCCGAACCGCAATGCTCCATAAGCGATTGATAATTGTGCTTCGTGATTATGCCGACGTTGGTGATGCCGGCGTTCGTCATATTGGACAGAGCGAAATCGATAAGACGGTACCTGCACGCGTACGGCACCGAAGCGAGCGTGCGCGACGCCGTGAGTTCTTTGATCTCCTGATCGTGAATATTGCTGAAAATTATTCCCACGCTTTTCATAACGACTCGATGACCTCCCCGCTCTTGATTTTTGCGCCTTTTGCTATCGTCTGATTGCGGCCTACGAGCGCGATATGATTTTTATCCGACTCCCTGTCGCCGACTTTCGCTCCGTCGCAGATGGTTACGGACTCGTCGATCATTCCGTAAGAAATACGCACGTTGTCCCCTATACGAGTGCCGCGCATGATAACGCTGTTGCTTATCACGGAATTTTTGCCGATATATACGTCTTCCGAAATCACGCTGTTTTCCACTCTTCCGTATATCTCGCAACCCGCGGTAAAGATAGAATTCTTTATCTTCGCTTCGTCGCCTAAATACGTGGGCGGGAGCGGTTCGTTCTTGGAGTATATTTTCATATCTTCGGAATTGAGATCGAAAGCGGGCTTCTTGCCGAGAAGATCCATGTTGGCTTCCCACAGCGAAGTTATCGTTCCCACGTCCTTCCAGTATCCGGAGAAGGAATAGCAATACATTTTCAAGCCGTGCGTGAGCATATACGGTATGATGTTTTTACCGAAGTCGTTTTGGGACGACGGGTCTTCTTCGTCGCGCTTGAGCTGCTCGACGAGAACGTCTTTTTTGAAAATATACACGCCCATGGAAGCGTGGTTGCTCTTGGGATTTTGCGGTTTTTCCTCGAAATCCGTAACGCGCTTGTTTTCGTCGTAGCTCATTATGCCGAAGCGTTTCGCCTCGTCCGCGCTTACGTCGATCACCGCTATCGTGCAGTCGGCGTTCGTGCTTACGTGCTGGGCGAGCATGAGCGAATAATCCATTTTGTAAATATGGTCGCCGCTGAGGATCAGCACGTTTTCGCAGTCGTATTTTTCGATAAAATGCAAATTCTGGTAAATGGCGTTCGCCGTGCCCTTATACCACTCGCCGCCTTTCTTCGCCTGGTACGGCGAGAGCGAATGTACGCCGCCGTTAGTGCGGTCGAGATCCCACGGTTTGCCGTCGCCGATGTATTCGTTGAGAATGAGCGGCTCGTACTGCGTGAGTACGCCCACGGTGTCTATGCCCGAATTCGTGCAGTTGGACAGCGTAAAATCGATAATGCGATACTTGGAGCCGAACGATACGGCGGGTTTCGCTATCTTGGTCGTCAGCGAATACAACCGCGTTCCCTGACCGCCCGCAAGCAGCATCGCAATACACTTTTTTTTCTTCATTTCCCTTCCCCCTTGTCCTTTTTGTCTTTACTTGTAAGATATATTCCCGACATCGGCGGTATATCGATAACTATCGAAAATTCCTTGCCGTGCGACGGGATTTTTTGAGCGGTGAGCCGCTTTCTGCCTTTGTTCCAGCCGTTGCGCGACGATACGAGCGCCTGCGTATACGTGCCCTCGTCCGCGCCGAAACGATAACCTTTGTACTCGCAATCCGAAAAATTAAGGATAGCCACCACTTTGTCGCCCGCGTTGTCCTTACGCTGGTAAATTATCACGTTTTGCGTGTTGTCGTCGACTACCAGCCACTCGAAACCGTCAAACGAATCGTCTATCTTCCACAAAGCGGGATGTCTTAAGTAAAAGCCGTTAAGCTCCTTCACGAAGCTTTGCATCGACGAATGCGCGGGATAGGCGAGCAGTTTCCAGTCGAGTTCGCGCTTGTAATCCCACTCGATGAATTGTCCGAACTCGCTACCCATAAACAGCAGTTTTTTGCCCGGATGCGCGTACATATTCATAAGAAAATTGCGTTCGCCGGCGAATTTGTTGTCGTACAAGCCCGGCATTTTGTTAAGAAGCGAACATTTGCCGTGCACCACTTCGTCGTGAGAGATCGGCAATATGTAGTTTTCCGAAAAGGCGTAAGTGAGCGAAAAAGTAAGTTTGTCGTGCAAATTGCCGCGGAAAACGGGCGGCTTGGCGGCATAGAAAAGCACGTCGTTCATCCAGCCCATATTCCACTTGAAATTAAATCCGAGTCCGCCCGCGTAAACGGGTTTCGTCACTCCGGGCCACGCGGTCGACTCTTCCGCTATCATCATTATCCCCTTATACTCGGAAAAAACGTGAGCGTTGAGCTTCTGGAGAAAAGCGACAGCCTGGATATTTTCTCTCCCTCCGCGTTCGTTGGGCCGCCACTCGCCTTCCTTCCTGCCGTAGTCGAGATACAGCATACTCGCCACCGCGTCCACTCTGAGTCCGTCGATGTGGTACACGTCGAACCACATCATCGCGCTGCCGCAAAGAAAAGTCTGTACTTCGCCTCTGCCGTAATCGAAACATTTCGTGCCCCACTCTTCGTGTTCGCTCTTGAGCGGATCGGACGGCTCGTAAAGAGGTCCGCCGTCAAATTCGGAAAGTCCGAAAGCGTCCTTGGGAAAGTGTCCGGGCACCCAGTCGAGTATTACGCCTATATCGGCGGCGTGGCATTTCTCGACGAGATACGCAAAGTCTTCCGGCGTGCCGTAACGCGACGTCGGCGCATAATAGCCCGTTACCTGATACCCCCACGATCCGTCGAACGGATGTTCGGATATCCCCATAAGTTCGACGTGCGTATAGTGCATACTCTTAAGATACGGCACGATGTCGTCCGCAAAACGCCGGTACGAAAAGAAATTGCCGTCGGCGTACTTGCGCCACGACCCGATATGTACTTCGTAAATGTTGACCGGGGAGCGGTAAATATTACGCTTTTCGCGCGCGCTGATATACGCGCCGTCGTCGATACGTATTTTGCTTATGTCGAAAACCTTGCTGTTTTCTCCGCCTTCCGTTTCGGCGTGGAAAGCGTACGGATCGGCCTTGTAGAAAGTTTTCCCTCCGGCGGTAATGAGGAATTTGTACGAGTCGAATTCTTTTACTTTGCTTACCGTGCCTTCGAAAATACCGTTGCCGTCGCTCTTGAGTTCGTTTTTGTCGGACCAGCCGTTGAAATCTCCGACTACGCAGACTTTTTCGGCGCGGGGAGCCCATACGCGGAACAGCGCTTTGCCCTTGACGGGATCGAAGCGGCAACCGAAATGGTTGTAGACGTTGTAAAGTTCGCCCTGATGAAATTTTTTACTTATAGCCGCGTTCAAAAAAAGCCTGCTCTCCTTTCTAACTTACTATATAATTTTATCATATTACGGCACAAAAAATCAAGGGAAATGCGCACAAAGCGGGAGCAAAACAAAATAATTGTTCTCTTTTTTGCTACGAAAGGACAAAATCCGCCGCGCAAAGGAATTTTTTTTGTTTTTTTTGGGATTTGACGCGGCGTAAATATTGACATTTTCCGATTTTCGTTTATAATATAATATATTTTTAAAGGAGACGCCGCTATGGACTTAACCGCGCTGTTTTCGTCGTGCGTATTCGACGACGAAAAAATGAAAGAAAGATTGAGCGAGAAAGATTACGCCGAATTCGAAGCCACCGTCAAAAACGGCGAGCCGCTCTCTAAGGAGCTTGCTTCCGCCGTCGCTTCCGCCATGAAGCAATGGGCGATCGAAAAAGGCGCGACTCATTTTTCGCATTGGTTCCAGCCGATGACCGGAGTCACCGCCGAAAAACACGACGGCTTTATTTTTCCCGACGGAAAAGGCGGCGCCATTCTCGAGTTTTCGGGCAAATCGCTCATCAAAGGCGAGGGCGACGCGTCGAGTTTCCCCAACGGCGGTCTGCGCTCGACTTTCGAAGCGCGCGGCTACACCGTATGGGATCCCACGTCCCATGCTTTCGTCAAGGACGAAACGCTGTATATCCCGACCGCTTTTTGCTCGTACGGCGGTCAGGTCCTCGACGAAAAAACGCCTCTTTTGCGCTCCACCGCGCTTATATGCAGGCAAGCCGAGCGCGTGCTTAAGAGCTTTGGCAACGACGAGAAAGTCACCGTAACGGTAGGCCCCGAACAGGAATATTTCCTTATCGACAAGCAGTCGTATCTCAAGCGCAAGGATCTTATTTTTACCGGCAGGACTCTTTTCGGAGCGAAACCGCCCAAAGGTCAGGAGCTCGACGATCACTACTACGGCAATATCCGCCCGCGCGTGCTCGCGTTTATGGAAGACCTCGACAAGCAACTCTGGTCGCTCGGCGTTCCCGCAAAAACGCGCCACAACGAAGTCGCGCCCTCGCAGCACGAACTCGCGCCCGTTTATATGCCCGTTACGGTCGCCGCGGACCAGAACGAACTTACGATGCAGCTGATGCAGACGACCGCCGAAAAACACGGTTTGATATGTTTGCTCCACGAAAAGCCGTTCGCCGGTATCAACGGTAGCGGCAAACACGACAACTGGTCGCTCGCCACACCTTCGGGCAACCTCCTCGATCCCGGCAAAAACCCGCAGGAAAACTATACGTTCCTCGTATTTATCGCGGCGGTCATCACCGCGGTAGACCGCCATCAGGACCTTCTCCGCCTCTCGGTAGCCTCGGCGGGCAACGATCACCGCCTGGGCGCTAACGAAGCCCCGCCCGCGATAATCTCCATGTATCTCGGCGACGATCTCATTTCGGTCATCGAGTCTTTGGCGGGCAAGCGCTACGAGAAAAAGTCGCGCAAGAATATGGATATGGCGTCGGGCGTTATTCCGCAATTCAAGCAGGACACGACCGACCGCAACCGCACTTCGCCGTTCGCCTTTACCGGCAATAAATTCGAGTTCCGTATGCTCGGCTCGTCGTGCAATATTTCCACGCCCAACACCGTGATAAACACGGCCGTAGCCGAGGCGCTCGACGAATTCGCTACCGCGCTCGAAAAAGCGGACGACGTGATCGATTGCGCTAAAAAACTCGTCACAAACGCATACGAAAAGCACAAACGTATCGTCTTTAACGGTAACGGCTACTCGCCGGAGTGGAAAAAAGAAGCCGCGCAAAGAGGGCTTCTCAATATCGACAACACGCCCGAAGCGCTCAAGAAATTCGTCGAAAAGCAAAACGTCGAATTCTTCTCGAAATACGGCGTGTTTACCGAGGAGGAGATCACGGCGCGCACCGAGATCCTGCTCGAAAAATACTGCAAGACGATAAATATCGAAGCGCGTACCATGATAGAAACGGTATCGAAAGAGATACTTCCCGCAACCATAAGATTTTCGACCGATCTCGCTTACGCCGTCGACCTCAAAACGCGCGTGGGACTCAAAAAAACCGAGCCTGCAACCGAAATCGACTTGCTCTGCAAAGTAAACACTCTTGAAAAAAGCGCATACTCCACGCTCGGCTCGCTTAAGAGCGAACTTGAAAAAGTAAACGGCGAAAAGGATTTTTACTTATCGAGCACGCTGTACCGCGAAAAAATCGTTCCGCTGTGCGAAACGCTGCGCAAAGAATGCGACGAACTCGAAACGCTCGTAGGAAAAGACTACTGGCCTTTCCCGACGTACTCGGATATTCTCTTCTCCGTATAGGGGATCGCACGAAAAACGCGCTGCGCGTGAGTCGTCGGGCTTTATTGCCGCCGTAAACCTCAACGAAGACAAAGACGGCAAAAACCGAATACGTATCCGCGAAACTTAACGCAAAAACCGCTTTGGCGTATCTTCTGCGTAAGGAGAAAAAAATGATTTTACATATAAACGCTTGCGCGCGGAAGAATTCGCGCACTCTTCTCTTATCGAACCGTCTTCTCTCCGCCCTGAACGGGAACGTTAAGGAAATAAAACTTTACGAAACGTCTTTTCCCGTGACAAGCGAAGAATTCCTGACCGAAAGAGATAAGCTCGTTGCCCGCGGCGAATTCTCCGCGCCGTTTTTCGATTTGGCTAAGGACTTTGCGGCGGCGGATGTTATTGTTATTTCCGCGCCGTACTGGGATCTTTCTTTCCCCGCATCCTTAAAGCAGTATCTCGAACAGATCAACGTTCCGCACCTTACCTTCGCTTACGACGAAAACGGCAAGGCGAAAGGGCTGTGCAAAGCAAAAATACTCTACTACGTCACGACGGCGGGCGGGTACGTAAACGAAGTTTTCGGCTACGGGTACGTAAAAGCGCTGTGCGAAACGCTTTACGGAATAAAAGAAACCCGCCTTATCAAAGCGGAAGGTCTGGATATCGACGGCGCCGACGTCGACGGAATATTAAGCGAAGCGAAAACCCGGATAGACGGCTTAGCGAAATAATAACGATCCGAAAGTACCGGATATACACAAAAAACGCGACGATAACGCCGCGTTTTTTCTTTTTTCGGTTTTCAGTCGAAAGTGATAAAGCCGCCCGTCTTAAAGGAGTACAACGCGACTTTCTCCACCTCTATGCCGAGAATGTTCTTTACCGCCTCGGCGTATATCCCGACCTGCCGCTTGTACTGTATATACGAGGGATCTCCTTCGCTTAAATGCTTTATCGACGAATTCTTGTAGTCGACGACGGTTGCCTTGCCGTCCTTGACGATCAGAAGGTCTATTACGCCTTGTACCAAGGTATTGCCGTACGTGGCGATAAACTGTTTTTCCTTGTAAACTTTCGCGCCTTTAAGATAAGGCGAAAGCGCATTGTAGCAAGTTTCGATTTTGGGAAGTTCTACGAGTTCGAAGTCAATAACGGTTTCGGAATTCAAAGTTTTTGCGTTTTCTTCAAACGGCTTTGAAAAATCGATAAGCTCCATGCATTTATGGTACGCCGTTCCCGTGCGCGTAAGCAGATCGCTCGTATCGTCGGATTTTCTTTCGGGATCAAAGCTCCGCTCTTCCTCCCGGGCCGCCTCGGCGCTGAGCGCGGTTACGGTCGTCTTGACGCGTTCGCCGTAGTTCTCTTCGTCGTGATCGGCGTAAACTTTCTTTAGTTCTCTTACGAATTCTTCCTCGCCCTTGCCGAATATCCTGCCCTCGTCGCCGCTCTCGAAGCGCCGCGCGAGGTCTTGTATCGAAAGCGCCTCGTATCCGTGAGCGTTTATCGCGCCGCTCATAAAGGCGAAATACGTTGTACCGTCGCTCTCGCCGACGTCGAAGAACGAGCCCTTCTTGTCCGGCAGCGCGGCGTAAATATACAGACCGTGTTTTGCTCGGGTGAGCGCGACGTACAGCAGTCTCATACGCTCTTCCTTCTCCCGTAA
>CACZPH010000130.1 GCA_902783025.1 uncultured Eubacteriales bacterium
AAAGACGGTACTAACGGCGTTTCGCCTACGCTCACTATCGAGGACGGCGTGTGGTTCGTTAACGGACAGTCTACCGGGGTCAAAGCTACCGGCGAGGACGGTAAGGACGGCAAAGACGGATACGTTTTGCCGGTAATGGAAGTCAACGACGACGGATATATGATCATAAACGGCGAAGTTTCTCAGATCAACGTTTACGACGGATCGCTGCTTACCGAAACGGAATATAAGCTCCAGAAAGCCACCATCGGATCGTTCCCGATGCCCAATTCGAAAGCGCGCGGAAAGATAACTTTCGCCGTCAGAATGCGCAAAGGCACCGTCGTACGCTTCGTGGGAGATACGAGCACGTACAGCTGGGCGGTTGTCGAAACTTTCGATACGTCGGTAACGACTTCGGGAACTTTCCTGGATTCGGGCTGGCACACGACGTGGCACGACTACGACGGCACGTACACTTCGAAACTCGACGGCGGCTACCTCGTGCTGACACTCAAAGGACCTTCGGATTTTACGTCGATTACGGGAAGTCTTCATTCGCTATTTGAAATAACCGGTCATAAAATGCGCGAAGTTACCGTAACTCAAGTCGAAAACGCGCAATCCCAAGCCGACTACGCGGTAAACTCGGTAGCGCACCGCGGGTATTCTTTCGAAGCGCCCGAAAACACGCTGTCCGCGTTCAGACTGGCGGCGCAAAAAGGTTTCGGAAAAGTCGAATGCGACGTATCGTTTACTTCCGACGGCTACCCGGTAATACTTCACGACGCGACGATAGACCGCACGAGCAACGGCACCGGTGCGATAAACGAACTTACGCTCGAACAGGTACGTTCTTACGACTTCGGCAGTTGGAAATCGGCAACGTATGCCGGCGAAAAGATACCGACATTCGAAGAGTTCATCGTACTGTGCAAGAATCTCGGCTTGCACCCGTATATCGAAATAAAGTCGGGCGCAACTTCCGAGCAGGCGGCGGGACTTATGGAAACCGTGATACGCTACGGTATGAAAGACAAGGTAACGTGGATATCCTTTGACTCGGCGGCACTTACCGCGGTGGTGGGTAAATACGCTAAAGCGAGAGTGGGCTTTATCGTAAACACGGTAAACCAAACCGCCGTTACGACCGCTCTTTCGCTCGACACCGGTAAAAACGAAGTATTTATCGACGCGTATTACAAAAACGTAAACTCCGACGCCGTAAACCTGTGCGTAAGCAATCTTTTGCCGCTCGAAGTATGGACTGTGGACGACGAAAACGCCGTTCTCGCTCTCGATCCTTACGTAAGCGGCGTGACGAGCAACCATCTTGTCGCCTCTAAAGTTCTTAAAAACGCGTAAAAATATATTAAACACAAAAAAAAGCCTTTCTCTTTAGCTGAAGAGAAAGGCTTTTTTGTCGTTATTTTACCACCAGACGAGCCACATGATAAGAATGGCTATTCCGAGGCCTATGGCGAATACGGCGCCGATCGCAAGGCCCGCCAAAAGCGCGGACAAAACGTACGCTCTGCGCACTTCCTTATCGACGGGCTCAACTTGCTCCGTCGGCGGTTTTTCGTCGCGGTCTTTCGGCTTGCGGGGAAGCCAGTCGCCGAAAGCGGAAGGCTTTTCGACTCCGCTCATGTCCGCGACTATTCTGCCATCGTCATCGTCGTATTCTTTCTTACTCATAATTACTTATTATACAGGTGGCACACTACGTAGTGACCGGGTTCGATCTCGCGCTGACAAGGCGCAACGTGCTTGCACTCTTCGGTCGCGTACGGACAACGGGTGTGGAACTTGCATCCCTCGGGCGGGTTAGCCGGCGAAGGTATCGATCCCTCCAGAATGATACGATTCATCTTGACTGTGGGATCGGGTACGGGGATCGCCGAGAAAAGCGCCTTGGTGTACGGATGAAGCGGGTTAGAGAAAATTTCTTCCGTCGTGCCGTATTCTACGAGATTACCCAGATACATTACGCCTACCGAGTCCGAAATATGCTCTACGACCGAAAGATCGTGAGAGATAAACAGATACGTAAGCTTGAAGTGTTCCTGCAACTCCTTGAGAAGGTTGATTATCTGCGCCTGAATGGATACGTCGAGCGCGGATACCGGCTCGTCGCAAACGACGAATTCGGGATTGAGCGCTAATGCGCGCGCAATACAAATACGCTGGCGCTGTCCGCCCGAGAACTCGTGCGGGTAGCGGTATTTGTGGAAAGGCTGAAGTCCGCACTTATCCATAATGTCGTCGATATAGTCGTTGTATTCTTCCTTAGGTACGAGCTTGTGCTCTCTTACCGCTTCGCCGATAATTTCGCCGACGGGAAGTCGGGGCGAAAGCGACGAGAACGGATCCTGGAAGACTATCTGCATTTTGGTGCGCAACGCGCGCATTTCGGCGGGCGTTTTGTCGTATACTTCTTCGCCGTTGAATAGTACCTGACCTGCGGTTTTTTCGCCGCTGAGGCGCAAAATTACGCGTCCCGTGGTCGTTTTGCCGCAACCGGATTCGCCTACGAGTCCCATCGTGGTGCCGCGCTTGAGATTGAACGTTACGCCGTCTACCGCGCGCACGTATCCTACGGTACGCGCGAACACGCCGTCCTTGATCGGGAAGTACTTCTTGAGGTTGTTGACCATAAGAATATACTGCGGATCGTACTCGACGGGATCGTAACTCTTGTCCACGTACAGAGCCTTGGCGCGCGCTTCTTCTTTAAGGCGTTTAAGTTCTTCTTTTTGGCGCTGTTTTTCGGCTTTTTCGGCCGCTTTGCGTTCCTCTTCGCTCATAACTACTTCGCCTTGAGCGGGCGTTTCGGCGGCTGCGGCGGGCGCTTCTTGTACGGATTCTTCCGCTACCGGATCGGCAACGGCTGTTTCGGTCGCTACGGTCGTTTCTTCTTCCTCAGCGGCGTTCTTGATTTCGTCAGCCATTATTCGCCCTCCTTCTTGTCGTAAAATCTATAGCACGAAACCTTGTGCGTGGGCGAAATATTGATTTCGCAGGGATATTCTCCGTTGCAGCGGTCGAGTTTCATCTCGCACCTGTCGCGGAAATAGCAGTAGTCGGGCATATTTACGGGGTTGGGAACCTTGCCGGGGATCGAATACAACTTGTCGATCTTCTTGCCCACTACCGGCTTGGACGCCATAAGACCTATGGTGTACGGATGCGCGGGATGAGCGAAAATCTCTTCCGCCGTGCCCTGCTCGACGATCCTGCCCGAATACATTACGACTACGTAATCCGCCATTTCGGCAATAACGCCCAAGTCGTGAGTAATAAGCATGATGGACGAGTTTATCTTGTCCTTAAGGTTGCGAAGCAGGTCGAGGATCTGAGCCTGAATGGTAACGTCGAGCGCGGTGGTCGGCTCGTCCGCAATGATAAGGCGCGGGCTGCACGCGAGCGCTATCGCTATCATGACGCGCTGGCGCATACCGCCGGAAAGCTCGTGCGGGAACATTCTGTAAACGCCTTCCGCGTTAGCGATGCCCGCCATATTGAGAAGCTCGATGGTGCGCGCTTTGATTTGATCGAGCGGAACGCCCGGGAAGTGCAGCTGAAGCACTTCGTCAACCTGGTCGCCGATACGGAAAACAGGGTTAAGACTGGTCATAGGCTCCTGGAAGATCATCGACATATATCTTCCGCGAAGTTTCTGAACTGTCTGCGCGTTTATCTTGGCGATATCGTAAACCTTGTCGCCGGTGTTGAGTCTTATTTCGCCCGAAACGATCTGTCCTTGCGGGCGCTGAAGAAGCTGCATTATCGACAAGCTCGTTACGCTCTTGCCGCAGCCCGACTCGCCGACTATGCCGACGGTTTTGCCGATTGGCACGTCGAACGAAATGCCGTCTACCGACTTGACTACGCCCATATCGGTAAAGAAATACGTATGGAGATCTCTTACTTCGAGCGCGTTGTCGGGATTGTCGAGTTTGGTCAAAAACTCGTCTTCGGGAACGTTCTTTCTTCTGTATTGTTTTTCTAATTTGTCGGTTACCTTTTTGTTTTCTCTCGAGATCCTTCTCGATTCTTTAGCCGACAGATATCCGTTGTCTTTGTGAGCCATGTCGCACCTCCTTAACGCTTCATTCTCGGGTCGAACGCGTCGCGCAGACCGTCGCCCACGAGGTTAAACGCAAGTACGGTAAGAACTATACATACGCCGGCGGGTATCCAGACGAACAGATAATGCGTAAGCACGTACACGTCGTTGACGTCGTTGATGATGTTACCCCACGAAGCGAACGGGAATCTTACTCCGAGTCCCAAGAACGAAAGCGTCGCTTCGATAAGGATCGTCGAGCCGAGTCCCATCGTGCAGGTAACGATAAGTTGAGGTATTACGTTGGGGATAAGGTGGCGGAAAATTCGCCTGTGCGCGCTGATGCCGCACGCTTCGGTCGCGGTCATGAATTCCTGCTCGCGAAGAGAAAGAATTTGTCCGCGCACGAGTCTCGCGACGCCCGCCCAGCCGAAGAAGCCGAGGAGCAACATCAGGTAAATCAATCTGACCGTCGGATCCACTCTCATTTCGTCCATCGCCGCGCCGAGAATAATCAGTATGGGCGTGGTAGGTATGCAGTAGAATACGTCGACAAGACGCATTATGATATTGTCTACCCAGCCGCCGAAGTAACCCGCGATACCGCCCATGATTACGCCGAGTACGGTCTCTATGATTACGACGATAAAGCCTACCAACAGCGATACTCTGCCGCCGTACATAAGACGGGTAAGCATGTCCATTCCGTGTCCGTCGGTACCAAGCCAATGCGCTCCGGAAGGAGCCGAATACTTATCGTATACCTGAGAGGGTAACGCTTCTTTGATTTCCCATTTTTCGCTTGCGGCGTTGTATATGAGAGAATAGGTCGTCGGTTCTGTTTCGCCTTCCTTGACGTAATCGAATTGCTTTTCGTTTCCGGGAAGCATCGGGTTGTTCTCGATAGCGTAAATAACCGCTTCCTTAAAGTCCTGCGTATAGAAGTCAAGATCGCTGATTGGCTTAACGTTGTAAGACATTATATAAGCATAATCTTCGCCGCCTTTTTTGATTTCGCCGTCGGAATTAAGTTCGAAAACATCCGAACCTACGTTAAACGTCGCGGAATCGGTCGAAGTCGCCTTGAGATCCTCGTAAGTTCCGAATGCGGCAACCTTAAAATCAAACGTCATTTCATCGGTCTGCTTGATCGCGTTAAGACTGTAAGTGTAGCCGATAAAAGCAAGATCGGAATCTTTGATAACTTCGTAAAAGCCGCCTTTTCTTGTCAAAGTAAAGGTGTCGGCGCCTTTGGTATACTCAACGGTATCGTTCGACTGAATGGTATACGAAACACCCGACTGAGTGATAGGACCGTAAGGCAACGACGTGATTTCGCGTTCCTTAGCCGGAGTCTCCCAATCGATTACGACTTTTTCGGTAGGTAAGCCTTCGTAAACCAGATTGATAAGCTTTATCGCACGACCTGCCGGAATGGTCAGAGAGGATTTCGGCGTGCCGCTCGGCGAATCATATACGACTTCGGTAATGACTTTCGCTCCGCCGATAGGCTGACGAATATCTTCTATTCTGTAAAATCTCTGCGCTTCTCCGTACGGCGAGAAAAGCGCGCCGATAAAGGAGAATACGAACATCGCGGCAAGGATAATAAGTCCTACAACCGCTACCTTGTTGCGGAAAAATCTCTTGAGTACGAGCATTCCGGGCGAAAGGACTTTGACGCGGCGGTCGTCGTTGAGCGATAAATGCTCTTCGTCGCCGCTATCCTCCTCTTTCGCTTCTTGTTCTGCTTCTTGTTCCGCGACCGTCTCGATAGCCTCTCTGTCGAGGTTTTCGGTCTCGGGATTAGCTATGTTCTCGTCTTTTACTTCGGGCTCTTCAGCGGGGTTTACGCCGATCTCTTGCTGCAATTCTTTGTCTTGTTCGTTCATCGTCGTTACCTCCTTACGCGATTCTTACGCGAGGATCGACCACCGCGTAGAGTATGTCCGAAATAAGGTTGCCGAGAAGCGTGAGGATAGCGAGGAAAACCATATAGAACATAGAGAAAGGTATGTCTCCGGCAACCATCGCGTTGTACGACGTAAAGCCGATGCCGGGGATCATAAACAAAGTTTCGGTAATGAGCGCTCCCGAGAAAAGTCCGGGAAGCGAGCCGCCGACGATCGTTACGAGCGGAATAAGAGTGTTACGGAAAGCGTGCTTGTAGATAACGGTGCCTTCCGAAAGTCCTTTGCTACGCGCGGTACGGATATAATCCGAATTGAGTACTTCGAGCATATTGGTACGGGTATAACGCATAAGTCCGCCGATAGAAAGGAAAGTAAGGCAGAAAATAGGCAATACCAGGTGATTTGCTTTGTCAAAAAATTTACCTATTGCGGATAATTGGTCATAGTTTCTTCCCACAAGTCCGTAAAGATCGAACCAACCGAGATTTACAGAGAAAACGAGCTTAAGAAGCGACGCGAAGAAGAACGTGGGGAAAGATATGGTAATAAAGGACAATACCGAGATCGTATAATCGGTCTTGCTGTACTGCTTGGTAGCGGCAAGAACGCCGAGCGGTATCGCGATAATAAGTTCGAAAATAAGTGAAATAAGTCCCATTACAAACGAAAGCCAAACGGTTTCGTGGAACTTTTGCGTTACGGGAACGGTATAAAACCAGCTGTCACCGAAATCGCCGACAATGGCGTGTCCGATCCATTGGAAATAACCTCCCACTACGCCGTTATTCATTCCGTACGTTACGGAAAGCTGCTCCATCCATTCTTCGTAGGACTTGGAGTTGGGTTGTAACGATTTCGTATATGCAATGTTCTCTATATAAGACGTGGGCAAAAGTCTCATCATCGCGTAGATTATGAATCCCACGAAAAACAAGATTAGTACAGAGAGCAATAGTCTCTTGATAATAAATTTACGCATAAAGTCTCCGGAGATCGAAAATCGATATCATACAATTATTCGATCGGTGTATTGTGAAAATATTAAAAAAAGTAAAGAGCTTAAGACAACAAATTATCCTGCGGCGCCTTTTGGGGGCGTCGCAGGAAAAATATTGTCGTTTATCGGACTAAAATCGTGAAAATCTTATGCTTAAGTATTATTTAAGTTGAAGGTTTTCAATCTCAGCCATCCAACCGTAGAAGGTCGTGATGTCGGGAGTTACGGTATCCATCTTAACTCTCTGCGGAGAGAATACGATAACGTTCTGTCTCTGATATACGGGGATCTCTACCGCCCAGTCGATAATGATGTCAAGGCAATCTTTGTACATAGCCTTTCTCTCGGACTGGTCAAGCGACTTACGCGCGTCAAGGATAAGCTGGTTAAGTTCAGCGTCATCGATGTCGTACATATAGTTAGATCCACCGGCAGCCTTACCTTCCATACCGGAGAAGTAAATCTGATACATATCGGGATCTACCGTAGCGCCCCATGCCGCGCACCACATATCCGCTTTATCGGCCTTGATTTTATCCCAAAGTTCGGACGAGTTTGCAAGGTCGGTAACTTTGAGGTCGATGCCGATAGCCTTAAGAGCTACCGAAGCTTCGGTAAGCATGTTGAATGCGGGGTGATCGCCTTTGCCGTCTGCGGGAACAAGAGCTTCAAAACTCGTTCTGCCGCCTTCGGGAGCAGCGGTAACTTTACCATCGGAAACGGTGTAACCCGCCTTCTCGAAGAATCCGAGAGCAGCGGCCTTAGCGGCAGCTACTTTCTCATCAAGGCTCATACCTGCGGTATAAATCGAATTACCGTTTACGTCGGTGGAGAAAGCTACCTTGTATCCTTCGTCAGCCGCCTGAGGAGCTGCCCAGGAGGTGTTGGAGATAGGATAGTTGATAACGCTTGCTCTCTCGTGATAGTACGAGTTAACGGACATGTCTCTGTAAACGGAAATAACTGTCGCAAGACCTTTACGAAGGTTCTTGGATTTGGTCGAAGATCCGTCGGTGCCTACTTTTATCGCCTTTGCGCTCATACCGCAATAGCCGTAGCCGAGGTTATCAACCGCGTTGATGGTAACCTTATCGCCGTAAAGAGTTCCGTTGCTGTTAGCGTCCTGAATTGCCTTGATGGCAACGTCGTTGAACGAAGGATCGGTAATATCGATAGTTCCGGTAATTACGCCGTTAAGCTTATCTTTATCCTGCGATTCTACAAACTGAACGTTACCGGTAAGAGGAGAGCCGAGATAATAGTTCTCGTTAGCGGCGAAAGTTACTACGCCGTTCTCATACTTAACGAACTTGTAAGGACCTGCACCCATGGGCTTCGTGGTCTTGCTTCTTACAGTCGAGATATCGCCCTTATCGAAGCCGAATTTGCCCTGAGCATAGTTATATTTGCTTTCGTCTCCATAGTAGTGCATCGGGGTAACGGTTACGCCGAGCTGATAGATAGCGGTAGCGTCTACTTCGGTAAGGGTTACCTTTACGCCGAAGTCGCCGGTCTTCTCGATACCGGTAATGGTGCTTGCCGAAGTTCCGGTCGTAACAGCCTTGACCATATCTGCGCTGAGTCTTTCAGCAATAAGAGCGGGTACGGAAGAAGCTGCGGCTTCTCTATTAAGTCCGCTATCGGAAACGTCGTAGCCGTAAGCCTTAAACAAGCAGTTCCAATAATCGTCGATAGTGGGAACGTTGGTTCCTTCCATGGTGTAGGTCTTACCGTTAGAATCCTTAAAATAAGGCGTACCCTTATATCTCGTGCCGGTATATGCGGCAACGGCGGTGGGCTCGTCGTCATCGTTCGCTTCGGATACGTAAACGAGATCCGCGTCAGCGGTTTCAGCGGTAGCGGCAACGTATTTAGCTTCTCCGATAGAGAATTCTACGTCTTCGTCGGCAACGTCTTCGGGCGCTACGGTATAAAGATCGAAGTAGTTGGTCTTATCGCCTTCGGTCGTCGCACCGTAAACGCCGGCAGCGTCCTCGCTGTACGCAACGCTACGTCCGCCGAATCCCCATGCGAACATACCGAGCGCTACTTCGTTATTGAAGCAATAGGAAAGATAACTGCCGTTGTTAGCCACGCAGTAATCAACGATTTCCTGAGCAAGCGCTTTACCTGCCGCATTGTACGCGGTAATGAAAGCCGTCTTATCCGCTTCGGTATAATATGCCGCGTTATCATTGCTTTCGTTGACGAGGTCGTCGTCAATAAGTCTCCACTTAACCTGCATGCCCGCACGGTAAGCGTCCATACCTTTGATGGGAAGCGCGAAGAACGTGCTGGATCCGTCGTAAGAAGGATCGGCAAGAACGTACATCGAGAAGATTACGTCGTCCGCGGTAAGCTGTTTGCCGTCCGAGAAGTATACGTCGTTACGCATATCGAAATCGTATACTACGGTTCCGTCTTCATTAGACGTAATAGTAAGATCCGCAAGTCCGTGATAAGCATAATCGGTTCCGTTATACTTAACGGTTTCGCCGGTCTTGCCCTTGTAGATGATAGCGCCGGTACGGTCGGAGGTAAGAAGTCCTACCTGAGTCATGCCCGCTACGTCCTGATCGTACGCGGTCTCCGCGAAGAACGGACTGAACTTCTCGTTAAAGTTGGAATAACCAACGCGAAGCGTCTTGCTGAAATCGGCGGATCTGGAGGGGGTATCCGGATTGTCCGGGGTCGGCTTCTTAGAGCTGCCGCTGTTTCCGCATCCGACAAGAGCGCTGCCCGCACCTACCGCCATGGTAGCGGCAAGAGCTAATGCAATGATTTTCTTTGTCTTCATTTTTTATCTCCTTTATAAAAAAATTTACTGTTTTTATGTAAACCCCGTAAGGGATAAACATCATTTGTTTTCCGCTTCGTCTTGCTTGACGGGGCTTTTCTCGGCGGGTCTGAAGCCGTACTTGCGGGAGATCACGAAAACCGCGACCGTAGAGGCAATGACGAATAAGTCAAGCAGCACAAGAGTGATAAAGTAACCGGTCTGCGTACCGAAAAAGTCTTCTCTCGCAGCCGTGATTATCACGAACACCGTATAACCTATCAGCCGCGCCGCCGCGCAAACCGCCGCCGCCATCGAATAGACGGGAATACGCTTGACCGTCTTGGTAAAGACGTATTCGCGGATAGGGTCCTTCGCTATCAGAAGCATTACCGCCTTGTACGAGAGCAACAAAACCGCGATGAGTTCGAGCACGTAGAAAGCGAGTACGTACGCGGTATTAAGCATTCCTTTTGCAGGTAAAACGCCGCACACCGTCGCGGATACGAGAGCAACCAAAGTAAGCAAGGCGAGCGCAAGGTTGAACTTAACGCGCGACGAGCCGGTGTACTCGTAGAGAATGCCGCAGTAAACGTAATTGCCGTTACTGTCCTTGCGAAAATCCTCGAGATATGCCCGTCTGCCTTTCTTTTTGTTCTTGCTGCTCAATATCGCTCCTTTGCCGAAATTAAAAAGTTGCCGAAATTATTTCCCCTATACAGAATTTATTCAGGCAACGACTCCGAGTAGCGCCGCGTTTGCAGCGGCTTGTTATAAACGAGAGGTTATAATATGCCCCAACCCGTTTATAATGACTTATTTTAGCACTCTGACCCGCTAAAGTCAATAGCTACTTTTATTTTAAAGTATTGAAATTTTTAATACCCCATATAAATTTTTTTGTATAACTTACGCGGTTACTATAATTCAGCGCTTATTGACGGCGCGCCTTAAGTATTATGCGAAAAAAGAAAACGCAAAATACGGGGAATACGGAATAATTATACACACAATATACAGGTTTTCGCGCGCGTGCGCACATATGCGCGCTTTATTATAGAAACGCGCGAGAAAAACAAACCTTCCGCTCAGGACTTGCGACCTGAACGGAAGGTCGATCCTTAAATATTTTTATCCGCGCTTAAAAAACGAGAATAATCCTTTCTTGACGTAATCTTCGCTCTTGTACGACAAAACGCGGTATCCGGTCGGATCGATCGCCGCGCGGACGGCTTCTTCGGGAATATCCGTTTCGGACAATATTACCGTTTCGCCTTTTGAAGCGGACGAAGTCACCTTCTTGACCTCAAAATTCTTGCGGACTACGTCGCTAACGTGCGTTTCGCACATTCCGCAACGCATTCCGTCTATCTTTAACGTGATTTTTTTCATTTTACGCTCCTATTCGGCGCCTTTGAGCGCCTCTACCATATTGATCTTTTTGTTTTTGCGCGCGACCATAAGGCTTACGAGCAAGGATACGCCTAAGGTGAGCGCTATGCTGACCACGAACGTCAGCGGCCCTACCGCCATACCCATTTCGTACTCGGAAGCGAGCGCGTCTATCAGCACGTCGAGCACCAACAGCCCGAGCGGGAATCCCGCTATCATGCCCACTACGGTAACCCATAAGTTCTGGCTTATCATCAGCCCGCCGATCTTTTTGTCCTTAAAGCCCAGCACCTTGAGCGTCGCCATTTCGCGGTAGCGTTCGGTATAACTCATTACGCCGAGGTTGTACAGCACGACTATTCCGAGTACGACCGCCGCGACGATGAATACGACGATCATGATTATCATTATTTCCATAAACGAGTCGAACGTCTCGACTATTTCGCTCTTTGCCTGCACGCTCTTGATAGCCGTATCCGACGCTACGTCCGCTTTTTGGGTGGACGTGTATATCGAATCGGGCTTGAAATCAATACCAAGCGACTTAGCGTAAGCGTCGGTAATTACGATATTTTCGGTAACCGAACGCAGTATTCCGCTGACCTTGAGCGTATACGGCGTGTTTGTGCCGTAAGGATAGACGGTTATCGTACTGCCCGCACCGATGCCGAATTCCTTGGCGAGTCGTTTGCAGACGTACGCGCCGTCGGAAGACAGCGTTTTCCTGCGGTCGTCGGTGCCGATAAAGCGGTATTTGTCTTTCGTGACCGAATAAACGTCGAGCGAAACGGCTTTCGCTTTGAGTTCGACGGGTATGCTCGCGCTCCAGTCTCCGTCGTACTTAGCGATGAGCGCGCTACGCTCTTCGTCGGTAGCCGTCTGCGCTACGTAAATGCGCGAAGAATAGTTCATAGCGTCTTCGTAATACGTCTTGAGGAATGCGTTGACGGTGTCGTTCATCGCCATTACCGCGACGATGATGACCATACACCCGACTATGCCGAGCAAACTCATTCCCGTGCGCGCCTTGTGACGGAATATATCGCGTAAATTCCAGCGCGTTCCGAAAGATAGTTTGTGGAAAAGTTTCGTCTTTTCGATAAGAAGCGGTTTGACTTTCCTGGGTACGTACGGCCGCAAAGCGTCAGCCGCCGTGCCCGCGAGCATCCTGCGCGTCGACAGAAAACCGATAAGAGTCAGCGCCGCGATTATGCCGAGCATGATAAACACGCAGAAAAGCGGCTTATACAGTTTCCATTCCGGCATATCGAAGTACGTTCCCATCATGCCGTCGGGATTCATGATTATCCAGGCGATCCCGTAGCCCAGTCCCGTCCCCAAAATCGTGCCTACGAGCGCGATAAACAGCGCGTACGACGTGTAATGCAACAGTATACGCCTGTTTTTGAATCCGAGAGCCTTGAGCGTGCCGATCTGCGTTTTTTCCTTAGCCGTGAGTCGGTGCATCGTCGTTACCATGGTAAGCACGGCTATCGCAAGGAAGAGTACCGGCACTATCGAGCCCATCGTCTTGCCCTCCTTCGCTTCGCCTTGAGATTCGGCGTACGAAACGGTCTCGTCGCGCGATAAAATCATATACGTATTGCCGAGAGCGGCGTTAGCTGTCTCGGTAAACTTACTCTTGGACATCGACGAAATTACGTTGATCTGCGGATAGTACGCCATACCCGTCTTTGCAAGATACGCCGCCGGAGAAACGTACGCGAAAGCGTACTTGGCAAGGTCCGGCATAAGCTGCGTTTCGTCGCGCGTGCATATCATGTATTCGCCCGACTTGATAAACCCGCGTACGGTAAACGTAAAATCAAAACCGTTGAACGTAAGCGTGAGGTCGTCGCCTTTTTTTACCTTGTTTTTGCTCGCGTACTGATCGGACAGCCAAAGTCCCTGCGTATCCGTTTCGTCGTACGCGTCGCCTTTTGTCACGATAAAAAACGATACTTCGGGGTTTTCGGTCACGGTAAGGGCGAGAGTGCGATCCTTGTCGCCGTTTACGCTCGCGTTGACCGAAACGTACCTGCTCGCGGCTTTTACGCCGTCGGCGGCGGATATCGCGTCCAGATCCGACTCCGTAAAGCCCGCCTCGCTTACTATGCGATAGTCGGCAAAACGCGTGTCGGAGAAAAATTTGCTCGTGTTTTGCTCGATGCTCACCCACTCCATATTGAATCCGACGAACACGCCTATTCCGAGAGCGATCATGATGATCATCGAGATAAACTGCGCCTTGTACTGTCCCATAGTGCGCAATAACTTCTTGAATAGCATTTTTCGCTCCTTACCAGTCGATATCGTCCGCGTTTGCGGGTTCGGGCTGGTCCACAACGGACAGAATTCTGCCGTTTTTTACCCGCACCACTACGTCCGCCATGCGCGCGATATTCTGGTTGTGCGTAACGATAATTATCGTTTTGTCATACGTGCGCGCCATTTTAAGCAAAAGTTTGAGCACCATAACGCCCGTTTCGGAATCGAGCGCGCCCGTAGGCTCGTCGCAAAGCAAAACTTCGGGGTTTTTAGCGAGCGCACGCGCTATCGATACGCGCTGCTGTTCGCCGCCCGAAAGCTGCGACGGGAAGTTGTTGAGATGGTCGCTAAGCCCCACTTCTTCGATCATCTTGGTAGCCGAAAGCGCCTGCGGAGAAATCTCCTTGACGAGCGTAACGTTTTCGTGTACGGTAAGCGTGGGGATAAGATTGTAAAACTGGAATACGAATCCTACGGTTTTCGCCCTGTATTCGGCGAGTTCGTCGCCCGAGAGCGTCGATATATCCTTGCCTCCAACGACTATTTTGCCGCTCGTGGGACTGTCCAGACCGCCCAAAAGATTGAGAAGCGTGCTTTTGCCCGCGCCGGACGGTCCGAGTATTACGACGAATTTGCCCTTGTCGATACTAAGGTCCACGCCGTCGAGCGCCTTGAGTTCGTGTTCGCCGCTGACATATACGCGGCTGACCTGCTGAAATTCTATAAGTGCCATTGTTATCTCCTAAATAAATCGACGCACTCCTGCGATTTGTGCGGAATGCGCCGATTCGTCGTTATTTCTTTATGTGGCTGCAACCTGCGCAGTGAGCGCAATTACCTCCACAGTCGCAGGACGTTTTGCCTTTTGCCTTGCGGACTATGGACGCGGCTATTACGCCGATCACAAGCGCCGCGCAACCGATTATCAACAAAACTTCCGCTACTCCCATTTTTACGCTCCTTTCTTGGCAAGGTTCTTGTTGCGAAGCACGATGCAAACGACTACCGCCGCGACAGCGACTACCCATAAAGCGATCGTCCAGGGGAACGCGCCTATCGTATATACCGCCGAAGCGATCACGTACGAAGCCGCTACCCAGAACAAAAGCGTGTTGTTGAAGGCTTTCTTGGTTCCGAGTTCCGCTTTAGCCGTTGCGACAGCCGCGAAGCACGGGATGGTGGTCATGTTGAACGCGATGAACGCGATAAGTCCGGGAACGCCGATGCCGGTAGCGTCGATCATCGCTCTGACGGCGTCTATGCCGTCTTCTGCCTCGACTTCAAGTCCCGCTCCGCTGATCGCTCCGCCGGCGATAAGGCAAGCGGCAAGCGTCGAGAACGTCGCGATAACGTTTTCCTTCGCGATAAGTCCGGCAATAGCCGCTACCACGAATACCCAACCGTTAGCGCCGAGCTGCGAGCCGAAGCCGAGCGGCGTGAACAAGGGCTGTAAGAACATCGAGATCTGAGCGAGAATGCTTTGGTCGATTTCTTCGTCCTCGAGGAATTTCCAAGCGAACGAGAAGTGCGAGAAGAGCCAGATGATTATCGTCGAAGCAAGGATAATGGTAAACGCCTTCTTGACGAAGTGCTTTGCCTTATCCCAAAGGTGGATCATAAGGTTTTTGAATTGCGGCGCGTGATACGCTGGAAGCTCCATAATGAACGGAGGCGTGTCTCCTCTTAGCGTGGTGTTGCGCATAAGAAGAACCGCGAGGATCGCCGATACGATACCGAGAAGATACATCGAGAAAGTGATTAAGTCCGCGTTGCCCGCGCCCGTCCATACTACGATAGCGCCCGCTACCGCGGTAAGAATGGGAAGCTTCGCGCCGCACGAGAAGAAGGGAATTACCCTGACGGTGGCAGTTCTCTCCTTCTCGTCGGCAAGCGTACGCGTGTTGATCATTGCGGGGATCGAGCATCCGAAGCCCATGATCATGGGCATGAAGCTACGTCCCGAAAGACCGAATTTGCGGAACATACGATCGAGAATGAACGCGATACGCGCCATATAACCGCTGTCTTCCAAAATAGAGAAGAACAAGAAAAGTACAAGTATCTGCGGAAGGAACGAAAGGACCGCCGCCAAGCCTTCGAAAATACCGTTGTTGATAAGTCCGACCGCCCAAGCTTCCATTCCGGAACCTTCGACGAGTCCGCCGAGCCAGCCGAAAAGTTCGCCGACTAATATTTCGTTCCATAGTTTATTGATTATTACGCCCGGCGAGAACACCGCTCCGTCGTATACGCAGGCAAGTAGCTTTACGCCGAAGTTAAGGAATTCGCCGTCCGCGTCGAGAAGACCGAGGTCCTCGAGCGAGGGCAAATGGAATATCGCGCCCAAATACAGGAAATCTTCCGAGAAAGTAAGGTGGAATATCGCGAAGAGGATAACGAGGAAAATGGGAATACCCCAGATCTTATGCGTAAGAACTTTATCCGCCTTGTCCGACTTGGTGGATACGAATTTATCTTCTTCGCGGCGCTTGAGCACGGGCGCGAAGTTCTTGGATATGTATTTGTATCTTGCGTCCGCTACGAGCGCTTCGAAGTCGTCTCCGAACACGTCGTCCGAGAAAGTCGCTTTGAATTCTTCGACCATCTTGACGGTGTCTTTGTGCATTTCGACTTCGATGCTGTCCTGCTCGACGAGTTTTACCGCGTGGAACAGCGGGTTGGCTACGTCCTGACCGTCAAGCGCGATCTTCACGTCGCCGATAAGATGCGCGAGCGCCGAATCCTTAAGTACGGTCGCTCCCTTGCGCTCCTGGCTCGAAAAATCGTACGCGCGCTGCATAAGTTCGTCAAGTCCTACGCCCTTGAGCGCCGAAATCTTGACTACCGGAACGCCGAGACGCTTCTCGAGTTCCTTGGCGTCGATCGCGTCGCCGTTTTTCTCGACGGCGTCCATCATGTTGAGCGCTACGACTACGGGAACGTCGATCTCCATGACCTGAGTGGTAAGATAAAGGTTACGCTCGAGGTTGGTCGCGTCTACGATGTTGATGACGCAATCGGGTTTCTCGTCCAGAATAAAGTTACGCGCGATCACTTCTTCGGGCGTATAGGGCGAAAGCGAATAAATACCGGGAAGGTCGACGATCGCAACGTGCTCGGGCGTCTTCTTGTATACGCCCTCTCTCTTGTCTACCGTGACTCCGGGCCAGTTGCCGACGTGCGCGGTCGAACCCGTGAGCGAGTTGAAAAGAGTCGTCTTTCCGCAGTTGGGGTTACCCGCTAATGCGAATTTCTTCATTCTTTCACCTCCATAGTCACGCATACGGCTTCCGTCTTACGAAGCGAAAGTTCGTAACCTCTGAGCGTGATTTCGATAGGATCTCCGAGAGGCGCCTTTTTGCGAAGCATTACTTCGGCGCCGGGCGTGATTCCCATATCGAAAAGTCTGCGCTTGATCTTGCCTTCGCCGCCGACGCGCTTAACTACACCGGTTTCTCCGACTGTGAACAAGTCCAATGTCTTTTCCATTTCTATTCTCCTTTTTTCTATCCGTTAAAGTTAAAATAACTTATAACCAGACCTAAGCGACGAAAATCTTCTTCGACAGCATCGTGTCGAGCGCTATCCTTCCGTCTTTGACCTTGACCACGACCGCTCCGCCCGAAGACGACAGCACCGTGATCTCGCCGCCCATCGTAACGCCGAGATTCTCCAGATGCTTCTTCGTCTTGTCGTCGGCTACGATCTTTACGATTTTCAGCGCCGCGTTTACGGGCGCAAGTACTATCGGCATATTCTATTCCTCCGTCAGTCGAAATATGAAATATTTTTCACTTTCGACAATAGTATACCAACTCGGCAGGCAAATGTCAAGTGAAAATATGAATATTTTTTCATATTCGCAAAATTTTTTAATTTTTCGAATTACCGTTGCTTTTTTGCGGAAAATCCGTTATAATATATATATGAAGTCTCAGATAAGACAACCTCAACAGGAAAGAAGTATCGAAAAAAAGAACAAAATCATAGCCGCGGGCTACGAGCTTTTTTCGCAAGTCGGGTATTACAGTACCAACACCGCCGAAATCGCCCGGCACGCCGGCGTTTCGACCGGAATTGTTTACGGATACTTCGCCGACAAGCGCGACATTATGATCTGCGTGCTCGATATCTATATCGAGAAGGTTTCCGCGCCCGTATTCGACGTTATGCGCAATCTTTCGGCGCCCGTCGACCTTGCGGTCCTCGCGGTAAATATCATCGACATAGTGGTAAAGACGCATCAGGAAAACGAGAGACTTCACAACACGCTCCACTCTCTCGCCGCGACCGACGAAGCCGTAAACGAAAAGTTTATTTCGCTCGAAGACAAACTTACGCGGGACATCGCCGCCGAAATCGATAAGGCGGGCATAAAAACAAACAACGCGCTCGAAAAAGTCCACTTGGCCATGGACCTTATACAGCAGTTCGCTCACGAATACGTCTTCGATAATCACTCGTATATCGACTACGACGCAATGAAAAAAATCGTATGTAAAATGATAATTTCAATGTTTGACTGAAAACGACAAAAGCGTTCCCGACAAGAGAACGCTTTTTTTTATTATAATACGATTACTTTATTTTGTTATTCCTTATTATTACGCGCACGCGCCTTAGCAAGAGCCGCCTTGGTAAACGAACTGCCGCCCACGGCGTAAATAAAATCGCAGGCAAGATATTCGTCCGCGTTGTCCTCGTTGACTCCGCCGGTGGGGAAAAACTTTACGCCCCCGAACGGCTCGCTCAAAGCCTTGAGCGCCGCAAGTCCGCCGTAAACGGACGCGGGGAAAAACTTTACCACGCGTATCCCCATCTCCATTGCGCGCATGATCTCGGTGGGCGTAACGCAACCGGGAAAATACATAACGTCGCGCTTGAAACACTCCTTGGCGACCTCCTCGCTAAGTCCGGGCGAAACGACGAATTGCGCGCCCGCGTCGAGCGCGGCGCGGCATTGAGCTTTCGTGAGCACGGTGCCCGCCCCGATATTCATAGCCGGAAACTTTTCGCGCGCGCGGCGTATGCCTTCTGTTCCGTACGGGGTGCGAAGAGTTATTTCCGCGCAGTTAAGTCCGTAAGAAACGAGCGCCGAAAGCGTAAAATCGAGTTCTTTTTCGTCCTTTGCCGTGACGAGCGGGATTTTCCTTTCCATAAAGATTCTCCTTTTGCTTAATTATAACCGCTTTGACGACGGTTTGTCAATATCAAACGCGACAAAAAAAGCCGTTTCTTGACGAAACGGCTTTATTTTTATTGAGCCGGACTTTCGGTCTGAGATTCTTTCTTGATCTTGTTCTTCATTTTGTACATCGCTCTGTCGGCGAGCACCTCGGCGTTTTCGATGGGTTGTTCGTCCGAAAAATCGACGCTTGCCCAGCCGTACGCAATGACTACGGAAACGGGAATATTGTTTTTGAGATTTTCAAGATAAATATTCTCTTCTATTTTCGCGATCGTCTTTTTCGCCCGGTCTTCAGCCCCGACGCCTGTTATGAATCCCGCGAATTCGTCTCCGCCTATACGGAAAATAACGCCCTCGTCCTTAAAGGCTTCGGCTAAAATCTGCGCGACCGTTTTGATATAAATATCTCCTACGGCGTGACCGAACGTATCGTTGGCGTGTTTGAGATCGTTGATATCGAACGAACAGCAAACTATCGGGAAAACCTCCGTCTTTATGCGTTCTTTGAGCGCGGATTCCTCGTTGATGTACGACGTGCGGTTGCCTATCGAAGTGAGCGCGTCGCGGAAAGCGAGCTTTTTGTACGTTTCGGTTTCCGCCTGCGTGCGCATGGCATCGATAATGCTGACGACGAACTTATAGAAAATAAGCAATTCTAAAATGAGGAAACCTATACGCGAAAACATCGCTCTGTCGTAATAGCCGAGAGTGTTGGTATAATAGCGGATAAGGTCGATCACCACGCAGGCGAACGTAATGCCGATGCCGATGTTGATGACGAGCATCGACGAAGCCTTGTCGGGCTTTTTGCCTTCCTTCCGCGCCGTTACGGCGTCGCCTACGAGCATCATTACCATAAGAATAAACGACGCTACGAGCATTACGTGCGTTACCGCCTGCGTATCGTGCCAGTCGATACCGAGGAAATTCAATACCGTACACAGCACGAATACGACCGCGCACACATAAAACGCTATATCGACGACCGCTTGCTGCGGCTTGCGCAGCAATCCGTTGATTGCCAGAATAACGTGATACGGTATCAGCATAAGCACCGGATACTCAAAAAGTCTCCACAGGTCGGGATTGCCGAACAGAATAAGCGGGATCCTGTTTTGGACGAGCGCCCACAATCCGAACAATACCGCCGCCACAGAGAAACCGCGGAGACTCAGTCTCAAGCCTCTTTCGCGCACGGTAAACCACGAAAAAACAAAGAACAATACGCCTATTACGATAATGATAAGTCCGATAACGAACGACAATACGTTACGGTGAAAATACGCGCTGACGAACGCGCCGCTGCTGCCGAGACTTATATCTTGGAACGAACCGCTGTCGGAATAAATGTTTTCGATATCGAAGCGCAGCGTTACGCCCGCGTACGCCGTGCTTAAATCAAAGCTGTTAAAGTCGGTGCCGTAAGACTTGCCGGATATCGGCATAACGGTCGGTCGGGAAGAATATATCGGCGTTTCCGAGCCCCTCGCCACGACGGTGAAAAACACGTTGGACGCGAAAAACACTATGCTGTCGTTTTCTTTTATATCCGCGGGGACCGTAAAAAACAAACTCTTTTTGCCGTCGGCGTTTTCGTCGGGAAGATACGGCAGGCGGCTAAGATCCGCGCGATTGCCTTTCTCGTCGGTAAACTCCGTCCGGATAGACCTCAATCCTTCTTTGCTGAACGCGTACTCGTCCTTAAACGGCAGTTTCTGCGCCATAACGACCACGATCAGTAAGACGGTGATGACAATAAAAACCAGATCGTATATTGAGTTTTTATCTTTGAATTTGAATTTCATGCTTTAGTATCCCGTACACGATTATGTAAAAAATGTTTTTTATATTATATCAATTTTATTTAGCATATGCAATAATTTTTTTAAAATTTACTCCGGATGATCAAAAAAAATTTTGATTTTACGCTTTACTGTGGCAGTTTTTGACTCCGCGATACGGGAAAACCCGTCCGAAGAGGATTTTCGGACGGGTTTTTCGATATTGTTTTACGTATAAATTTTATTTTACGAGTAATTCGTCGACGAGCGCGAAATATTCGGAAAGATCTCCCGCGTCGAAGCCCTCGGACAGCATAGCCTGCGTGTAGAGCATCGTCACGTACTTCTTGAGCGTTTCGTGATCGGAGTCGAACAATTCGCGAAGGCGCTTAAATACCGGGTGATCGATATTTATCTGAAGGACTTTTTTCGCAACGACCGGCGCGCCCTGTCCGCCCTTGACCGAGCGGAACACCTTCTCCATTTCGAGCGTTATTTCGCCCTCGTACGACAAACATACCGGTTGGCTTACGAGGCGCGTGAGCGCTACGGACGAAACCTTGTCGCCGAGTACGTCCTTGATATAGTCGGTAAGGTCCTTGTTGGAGACGGCTTTGTCTTCCATTTCCTTTTTCTCTTCTTCCGTATCGAGATTAAGGTCCTTGTCGGATACGGACTTGAATTTCTTGCCGTCGTATTCGCCGAGCATTCTCAGCGCGAACTCGTCCACGTTGTCTTTAAGATACAGCACCTCGAAGCCTTTTTTCTTCATAAGCTCGACTTGCGCGACGCGGTCTATCTTGTCGATTTCTTCGCCGCAAGCGTAATAGATATCGTTCTGACCTTCCTTAAGGCGCGAGCAGTATTCCTTGAGCGTGACGAATTTCTTGTCCGCGGACGAAACGAACATGAGAAGATCCTTGAGTTCGTCTTTCTTGGCGCCGTAATCGTTGTACACGCCGTACTTGATCGCGGATCCGAACTGCTCGAACAGTTTTTCGTAGTTTTCGCGGTCTTCTTCGAGCATCTTGGTAAGTTCGGAAACTATTTTCTTCTCCACTCCGTTGGCTATCGCCTTGAGCTGGCGGTCCTGCTGGAGCATTTCGCGCGAGATATTGAGCGACACGTCGGAGCTGTCGATAACGCCGCGCACGAATCCGAAATAATCGGGGAGCAACTGTTCGCACTTGTCCATGATAAGCACGCCGTTGCTGTAAAGCGAAAGACCCTTTTTGAATTCGCGCGAGTAAAAGTCCATGGGCGCCTTAGCCGGGAAAAACAGCAAAGCGGTGTACTCCACGTTTCCTTCCATCTTGGCGTGAACGACGCGCAAAGGCTTGTCGAAATCGTAATACTTCATCGAGTAATACGACTCGTAATCTTCCTTTTTGAGTTCGCTCTTTTGCTTCTTCCATATCGGCGTCATACTGTTGAGCGTGGTCTTTTCGGTGTAATCCTCGTAGCCCTCGCCATCGGCTTTTTTGCGCGACTTGGTCATGTCGGTCACTATCGGATAGCGGATATAATCCGAATACTTGCGCACTAAGTCCGCGATAACGTACTGCTCGGTAAATCTTCCGTAATCTTCGCCCTCTTCGTCGTCCTTAAGATATACTTTGACGTCGGTGCCGAAGTTTTCGCGCTCGCACTCCTCGATCTCGTAGCCGTCGACGCCTTCGCTCGTCCACTTGTAAGCGACATCCGAGCCGTAAGCCTTGGTGATCACTTCGACTTTTTTCGCTACCATAAACGCCGAGTAAAAGCCTACGCCGAATTGACCGATAAGCTCCGCCGCGTCCGCGTTTTCTTTCTTGAAAGCGAGCGTGCCGGACGATGCTATCGTGCCTAAATTCTTCTCGAGTCCGTCCTTATCCATTCCCACGCCGTTATCCGATACGGTAAGCGTGCGGTTTTCCTTGTCGAGCGTAAGACGTATCTCGAACGCGGAGTCGATACTGCTGTCGGTAAGCGAGAGAAAATGCATTTTGTCGATAGCGTCGGACGCGTTGGAAATAAGTTCGCGCAGGAAAATTTCCTTGTTGGTGTAGATCGAGTTGATCATAAGATCAAGGATCCTCTTTGATTCCGTTTTGAATTGTTGCATATATTTTTGCTCCTTATTACGTCATTACAAGCGCCCGACGGGAACGGACGCTTGTAATACTATTTTACCACTTATTTGCGTTTTGTCAAGGCGTAAAACGCCGAAAAACGATTATTTGTTCTTTACGATTATCGTTACGCTTCCCCAGCCTCTGTCGGGAGTCTTGTATTTGTCGGCAAGTTGAGGGCCGCACGAGTTCGAACCTATTCCGCTCATATAGAAGTCGAGCTGCAGGTACGCGTCGTCGGACTTGGGAAGATCGCCATCGTGCATAGCGCTCTCGAGCTGCTCCACCGAGTAAGGCGAGTAGTCGAAAGAGAATTTGTCTTCCGCTCTTATCGCGCGCTTGCCGTCGGTGATCTCCACGAACGACGTATCGTAATGCGCGCCGTTTTCCTGCGGATAAATATAGTGTACGAAATTATCCTTGAGCGTCGTCTTGAAGTAGCCTTTGTGCGAAGCGAGGCGCTTGTCGATATAACTCTCGTACGGACCGTAGCCGAAGTATTCCGCCTTGCCGAACGCGCCGAAAGTATGAAGCGTGAGACCGAATCTCGGCAGCCACGTAAAGTTTGGATCCTTAGCGTAATCCACCGATACGGTTACGCCCTCGTCGAAGAACTGATAGTACGCGGTAAAATTGACTATGGGAAGATATTTTTCGCTTCCCACAAAGCCCTCGACGCGAACCGCCGTGCCTTCCACGGTTACTTTGCGCGCTTCGGCAAAAGCGTAATTCATCCGCTCGTTCTTCCATTTGTTGCGGATATTGCGGTCGTTGTCGGTGGGTGCGCGGTAAATATTGAACGCGAGCGGAGATTTGAGTATCTCGCCGCCGTTGTCGATAGAGTCGAGCTGTCCGCTTACCTTGTCGAGTCTGTACTTGGTAGAGCCGGCTTTGACGAATACGTATCGGTTATTTTCGTCAAATTCGACCTTGCCGGAGTATGTGCGCGGCTCTAAAACGAACTTGTCTTTGCTCCAGCCCTGCCATGCGATAACGTTGTCGCGGCTAACTCCCGGCATACTTACCGAAGGTCTTACTTCCACGAAGATTTCGTCCTCGTCCTTGACTTCGAAACTTACGCTCTCTTGCGGCGGGATAAGAAACTCGTGATATTCCTTGCTCGTTTCTTTGCCTTTGGAAGAATAAATAACGGTCGCGTTGATATCCGCGGGCATAAAGTAATTCTTGCAAGCGAGAGTTACGATATTGAAATGCTTGGTAATTGCGACGGGCGCGTAAATCGCCTTCATTTCCAGCGTGCCGGTCTTTATCTTGCGGTCGGGCGCGACTATTCCGTCGATACAGAAGTTGCCGTTGGTGTATTCTTCGCCGAAGTCGCCGCCGTACTTAAAGCCTTTGCCGTTGAAGAGCACGCCGTGATCCGCCCATTCCCATACGAAACCGCCGCAAAAACGCTCGGAAGATTCCATAACCTGCCAGTAATCCTTGAAGTCGCCCGGTCCGTTGCCCATAGCGTGGCAATATTCGCAAAGAACGAAAGGATTAGTCATTTTCGCGTTTTCGACCCACGTTTTCATTTCGTCTACCGGCGGATACATACGCGAATAGAAGTCGATGGGAAAAGCGTAAAAGTCGTCTTCGGTGTACTTGGAGCGCGGATAATGTATGCTCGACTCGTAATGAACGGGACGGTAATCGTTAGCTTTTACCCAGCGCGCCGCTCTGTCCATGCCCTCTTCCCAGCCCGATTCGTTGCCGAGCGACCAGATAACTACGCACGGACGATTGCGGTTAACAAGAACGTTGCACTTCTGGCGCTCCGTGATCGAGTCGAAGAACATCGGAAGCGACGCCACGTGCGAGAACTTAGCCTGCGGATCCTTGTTGCGCGGATGGTTTTTGTCGAGCGGGGGAATATAGTCGCAACTGCCGTGGCTTTCCATATCGCTTTCGCTCATTACGTAAAAGCCGAGACGGTCGCACATTTTGTAAAATTCGGGCTCGTTGGGATAGTGCGAGGTGCGAATCGCGTTGACGTTGAGGCTCTTCATAAGGAGAAGATCCTTAAAGATGTCTTCGCGCGATACCGCCGCGCCCTTGTCGGGCATAAAGTCGTGACGGTTTACGCCGCGGAACTTGACGGGTTTGCCGTTGAAGTAATACACTCCGTCCTTGCAATACGTGTCGCGAAGTCCGACTTCTTCGAGTATTCTCTCGCCGTCGGTCACTATCTCGAGGTCGTACAGATACGGGCTTTCGGGAGACCAAAGGTGCGGGGCGTTTACCGTAAACTCAACGGTTTCGCCTTCTTTTACCTTCCTGCTCTCTCCGCGGAAAAGCACTTCGCACTCGCAGCCCTGAGTAAGAGTAAACTCCACTCTGCCGTCCGCGCTCGCCTTGATAAAATAGTCGGTAACGTGACGAGCGGGGCGCGAAAGAAGATATACGTCGCGGAAAATACCGGTAAATCTCCACTTGTCCTGGTCTTCGAGATACGTTCCCGCTCCGTACTTGAGCACGAGCACGTCGAGTTTGTTCTCGCCCTTTCTTACGAAATCGGTAACGTCAAATTCGCTGACTCTGTGCGCTATCTGCGAAAAGCCTACGAATTTATCGTTGATATATACGTAAAAACAACTGTCCACGCCCTCGAAATTGAGATACTGTTTGTCGCCGAAGTCGACGTTGAAAAATCTGCGGTAGTGATAGCATGGGTTGAGGTTGTCGACGTAAGGCGGATCGAAGGGGATCGGGAAGTAATGCGTAGAATACATAAAGTTATCGTATCCGTAGTATTGAACGCACGAGGGAACGGGGATCTTGTTTTCGAGTTTTTCGGCGTAAAAGTCGTCGGGTACGTCGAGAAAAGTCGGGAATTCCTTTATCTCCCATTCTCCGTTGAGCGAAGTGTACAGCGAACTGTCTTCCCTGTCGTCGCTCGGGCGCTGCGCCTTGTCGAAAGGCACGTAATAACAGCGCGCGGGAAGGACGTTGATACATTTGGTTTGTTCGAAATATCTTTCCATGATCTGCTCCTTATTTTACGCGAACGGTAAACGAATTGAAACCGCGTTGGGGTATCTGCGATTCTTTGGCGAGCTGCGGTCCGCACGAGTTGGATCCTATGCCCTGCATGAAGAAATCGAAATGAATATACGTGCCGTCGCTCTTGAGTTCGTCGAAGTGCGCCTTGGTGCGGAGTTCTTCGTCCGAGTACGGAATAGCCGCGAAGCAGAATCCGTCGCCCTCCGCGCTTACGGCGTGGTCTTTCGACTTAACGCACGCGTAAGAGCAGTCGTAGTGCGATCCGCTCTCCTGCGGTTTGTCGTACGGGAAGAAACTGTCCTTGACTCTCTCTTCGTACATATCTTTGGGAGCGAAATGATGAATATCCTTGTAGCTGTCGGACGGATAGCCGTAATACGTCATACGGTCGAATTCCTTGCCCGTCTTCATCGTAAAGCCTATGCGCGGGATCTGATCGTATACGTTGTTGACGGCGTAATCCATCTCGACTTTTACCGCGTCGTCATAGAACGAATACCTCAGTTCGTATCTTACGAACGGTTCGAATTCGATAGTCGACATATTGCCCTTGACTGTCACTACGTTGTCCTCTGCGACGACTTCGCGCGCCTGAGAACGGGCGTAATGAAGACGGTATTGTTTCCATTTGTTGTTGATGTTGCGGTCGTTGTCGGTGGGTGCGCGGTAAATATTGAGCCTGAGCGCGCCGAACTCCTTGCCGTCCTTGCTTACCGATACTATTTCGCCGGTCGCTTTGTCGAGTCTGAAATTCGTCTTGCCCGCCTTGATTTCCACGTATCTGCCGCTCTCGGCAAGGCTCGCTTTGCCCGTAAGCGGAGAAGCGAACGAAACGGGTTTGTTGAATCCCTCGAAAGCGACGGTTTCTTTGCCCACGTCAAACGAAACGATGAGTGTCTGATAGTCGTCGATCTCGAGTTTCATGCTCTCGCGCGGTCCTATAGCGACGGAAAGCGATTGAGTTTTGACTACTTCGCCTTTGTTTTTATAAACGAGCTTGAGCGTGCCGGTAAGCGTGGCGAAGAAATTACGCGATTCCGCTTTGAGCGCGCCGTTCTCTATCGAGAATACGAGCGGCTGATAAGCCTTCTTCGCTTCGAGCGAGCCCGCCTTGAGTTTGCGATCCGCCGTAACCAAGCCGTCCATGCAGAAATTAGAGTCGTGAAGCGTTTCGCCGAAGTCGCCGCCGTAGCGGTAACTGCGTTTGCCTTCGACCGCCGTGCCGTGATCCGCCCACTCCCAGATGCAACCGCCCATAAAGCGCTTGTCGGAGAAGAAATAATCCGCGTAAGGATAAATATCTCCCGGACCGTTGCCCATACTGTGCGCGTATTCGCAAAGGAAATACGGACGGAATTCGTCGGGATCGTCGAGATATTCGCTCGTTATTCTTTCGAAAGACGGATACATACGGTTTGCCATATCGACGGCGTCGGTATGATAAAGCTCCGGATCGAGATCGCGGACGTTGTTGATCCGCTCGTAGTGGATAAGGCGCGTATCGTCGAGAGTGCGCATATACCTTACCGCTCTGTCGATAACGTAGCCGTAACCGGTTTCGTTGCCGAACGACCACATGGTAACGCAGGGGCGGTTGAAGTTTACGAGTATATTGCACTGCTGGCGCATTACGTACGGCTCGTACATCTCGCCGTGCTTGCCGAATTCGGAATATTCGAACTCGCCGTAGCCCTTGGGATTCTTGCACGCTACGCCGTGACCTTCGACGTCGGACTCGGACACCACGTAAAAGCCGAACTTGTCGCAAAGCCTGTAAAATTCCGGCATCGACGGATAGTGCGACGTGCGAATGCAGTTTATGTTGAGTTTTTTCATGAGCGCGAGGTCTTCGACCATGTTTTCGTAAGTAACGGTCGCGCCCGTAAAAGGATTGTTGTCGTGGCGGTTTACGCCCAAAAGCTTGACGGGGCGGGAATTGAAAAGGAAAGTCCGGTCCTCTATTCTGATAGAACGGAATCCGACTTCTTCCTTGATCGTTTCGCCCGCCGCGAAAATATACAGGTCATATAAGTACGGCGTTTCGGCGGACCAAAGGCGCGGGTTGTTCTTGACGAATTTTATCGTCTTGCCTTCGGTGACCTTTTGCGTTTTGCGCCCGAACTTTACGAGCGCTTCCGCTCCCTTGACGAGCGTAAACTTAAGTACGCCGTCTTCGCCCGCGACTATATGATAATCCGTAATGTGTCCTACGGGACGCGACAGAATATACACGTCGCGGAAAATTCCCGTAAAGCGGAGTTTGTCCTGGTCCTCGAGATACGAGCCGGCGCACCACTTGAGCACGAGCACGTCGAGTTTGTTCTCGCCCTCTTTTACGAAAGGCGTGACGTCGAATTCGCTGACCCTGTGCGTTATCTGCGAAAAGCCGACGAATTCGTCGTTGACGTACAGATAAAAACAACTGTCCACGCCCTCGAAATTGAGGAAGTATTCGCGCTTTGCGTCGCTAATAACGAAAGTCTTGCGATAGTGGAACGCGGGATTGCGATTAGACGTATAAGGTGGGTTGAACGGAAACGGATAGTTAGCGTTCGTGTATTGCATATAGTCGTATCCGAGCGTCTGAAGACACAAAGGCACCGGAACGACGTCCTGCGGCTCCTTCGCGTAGAAGTCGTCCTCAACGTCCATAATCGTTTCGTAAGCGTCGAGTTTCCATTCACCGCAAAGCGATATAAACTCGTCGCTTTGTTCGCGTCTTGCGCCCTGCTTGCCGTTAGAAAACGGCACGTAATACGCTCTCGGCGGCAAAACGCCGACGCAACCGTACTGTTCGTAGTACTTGTTAAGCATAATAATCTCCTTGATGGGAATTGATAACTCAATTATACAATACCCGGCGCTTTTAAGCAAGCGAAAAGGCGGTATAACCGCCTTAAAAAAACCGATTTTTATTCGCCGCCGCGCTTTTTCAGCGCCCTCGCCGTCAATTCCAGAACATCGCTCACCGCGGGAGCGAGAACGATTCCGCTTTTTTCTTCGCCGCTTATCCCGAGGCGCTTGAGATAAAAGGCGAGGTGCTTGCGCATAGTCGCCGCGACGTACCGCTCGTCGAAGTACCCGAGCGCTTCTTCGTAGTGTTTCTTAAGAAGCGCGAGAGGATCTTCTCTGTCTTTTCCGAGAAGCGCGGCGAAAATATCCGGGTTTCCGAGCGCGCCTCTTCCTATCATCACGCCGTCCGCGAAATCGTACTTGTCGATATTGCTCTCCCTTGCGTCGCCGCTCGCGATAAAAGGCACCGTTACGCTCTCTTTTACACTCATAAGCGCGTTAAGGTCGCATTTGCCGCCGTAACCTTGCTCCTTCGTCCTGCCGTGAACCGTTATCGCGTCCGCGCCCGCTTCCGTTACCGCTCGGGCGAAATCTATCGCCGTAAAGCTATCCCATCCCAAGCGGAATTTGACCGTAACGGGCTTGTCGGTCGCTTTTTTGCACGCGCTTACTATTTTCGCCGCGCGCGCCGGATCTTTCATGAGCGCGCAGCCTTCGCCCTGCTTGGTTACCTTAGGCACCGGACAGCCCATATTGACGTCTATGACGTCGAATTTACTCAGTTCTTCGCACTCTCGTATCACACGGTAAAACTCGTCGGGCTCGGAGCCGAAAAGCTGAACGCCGACGGGGTTCTCTGTCGGCGCGGTACGCAAAAGCGCGAGCGTCTTTTCGCCGCCGTGCAACAGCCCCTTTACGCTCACCATTTCACTTACGGTATAACCCGCGCCGAAAGACGAGCAAAGAGAGCGGAACGCCACGTCGCCGTAGCCCGCCATGGGGGCTAAAATAAACCTGTTTTTGAGTTGTACGTCGCCGATTTTCAATGTCTTACAGTTCGTCCTTAAGAGCGGCTAAATTGCCGTTTTCGTCAAGACGTATCGCCTTATTTTCGATTTCTTTGAGTTTTTTGTTCGCTTCGACTTCGCAGTCCGCGCCCATAAGAGCGCAGTAAATATCCGCAAGCGCCAGAATCGCGCCGAGGTCGTCGGAAGAGAGAGCCTCTTTGAGTTTTTTCTTGACTTCTTCGGCGGTGATGTTCGCTCCCGCCTTGTTGGCTTTTTTGGCTATCTTTTGCGCTAAGAAAGTGGACGGGAAAGAATCGGGCAAGCGCGAAAGCTGACCGCAAAGCGAATCGTAATGCTTTTCTTTCGCCTTGGCTTTTTCCCAAAAGTCCAGCGCGCCTTCCGCGTCGCTCGCCTTGTTTGAGCCGAAAACGTGCGTGTGGCGGGTAATGAGTTTGTCGCACAGGTGCGTGATAACGTCGCCGAACGTGAATTCGCCCTCCTTTCGGGCGAGGTTGCAATGGAAAACGACCTGCATAAGCACGTCGCCTATTTCTTCTTCGAGGTTTTCGAAATCCTTTTTATCTATCGCGTCGACCGCTTCGTAGGCTTCTTCTAAAAGGCTCGTGCGGATACTCTCGTGAGTCTGCACCCGGTCCCACGGACAGCCGTCGGGCGCCATAAGTCTGTCAAGGACGTTGAGAAGATCGACAAGATCGAAACGCTTCTTCGCCAAAAAGTCCGGCTCCCCGGCAATAAACAGCGCGCCGCAATAATACTTCTTGCGCATATCGAGCGCGTAAAGCGGTATCGTTTCGCTCTTGCCTTTGTCGGTAAAAACGACTTGTCTTTCGGGATCGTACCACTCGATAAGATTAAGTTTTAAGTCCGCCGCGATCGACGCGCCGTCTATCTGGTATATCATAAGATCCCGCGTGGTATCGAAAACTTTGCGCTCCGCGGCTTCGTACGCCGACATTTCGCAAAGCGCGAACGACGGGCGTTTGCCGCCGTACTCGCTCACCCCCGGAATTACGGTATATTCGCCGTCGGTAAGAAACCCGAGCGCGCCGTCGGTAAAACCGTTGCCGTAGACCAGATACGCCACGTCGCCGAATTCTTTTGCCTTGTCGCGAAGAAACTCCGCGATAGAAGCGTTGACTTCCTCGTACGTCGTCGCCGCCAGGCAAACGTCCTTAGCGCAAGCCGCCGCTCTGCGGTCCTTCGCGCGTGAAAACACGTATTTCGCCTTTTTTATCGCGGCTTTGCCTTTTTGCGTCAAGTCGCCTCTTTCCGTTCCCAGTCCTACGACAGTAATCATAACAGTTCTCCTTATTGCTCTTATATTGTAGCACTTTCGCGCGCGTTTTTCAAATATTTTTCGCCCGAGAGAATAAAATATCGCGCCTTTGGCAAAAACCTGAGTATGAAAAAATCTCAAAAATTCAACGGCGGGGATATCGCCCCCGCAGACGGCGTTTATTACCTGTGCACCAAAAGCGGAAAAACGAAAAAAGGCGTTCGCCTTGCCAAAGGTCAGCGCGTTCCGCCCGCTCCCGCGGTCACGGACTGCTACTGCCTATAAAAAAACGCGGGCAACCCGCGTGATTTTACCAATACAAGTCGGTGACGATCTGTTTGATCGCCGCCTTTGCCGCATTGTAGCCGCGCTCGAACATTTCCTCGTAGCCTTTCTTGGACGTGGACCTGAACTGCTGAGTGTCGGGCGCTATGATAACGTCGGAATTGATATAACCCTTGTACGACGAATTAGCCATCATTATCGAAATAGTGGCTTTGATGACCGCAATGCTGCCCAGTTCCGCGGTGCCTTCGCCGCGCGTGGGGTTTACGTCGCACATTACCACGTAATCCGCGCCGAGTACGCGGCAAACGTCCGCGGGGATATTGTTGAGAAGTCCGCCGTCGACAAGATGCATATCGCCGCGAACGACGGGTTTAAAAAACTGCGGCACGGCGCACGACGCGGCTACCGCCTGCGAAAGCGATCCGTCGGTAAGCATGACTTCGCTCGCGCTGACAAGGTCGGTGGCGACCGCGCAAAAACTCCGCTTAAGGTCCGCGAACGAATCCGACGGCACGAATTTTCCGACTATCGAGGCTATCCCGTCGGTAGAGGCGGGGAAAAGCACGTTGCGCGAGTGTATTTCTTTCATCTCGAGATTGCGCCCGAATTCCATCATCTCGTCCGCGCTTACGCCCGCGCAATATAGTGCGCCCACAAGCGCGCCTACCGACGTGCCGACGCAAAGATCGAAGTCTATATTCGCTTCCTCAAGCGCCTTGATTATGCCGATATGCGCAAAACCTCTCGCTCCCCCGCCGCCGAGACACAGTGCGAGTTTTCCCTTTTTGCGCAACTTGCCGAGCGAAAGCAGAGAGAGTCGTTTTTCAAACCTTTTTTGCAATAATCCGTCGATTTTATTTTGTTTTTTTAACCTTTTTTCTTCGCGCTTTTGCTGAGCGGCGAGTAGTTTCTTTACTTTTTCGTCGTCCATTACCGTCTATGTCCTCTTCAAATTTAGCTTCGTCGACATAATGCGGAACTTTGGGAAGTATAAAACTTACCGTAAGTGCGCACACAAAGAAAACCAACGTTCCGGCAACCGCCGTCGCTATCGCCTCCGCGGCGTCCGGAACAACTATCAGAGAAAAAACAAGCCGCGCGGCAAAACACACCGCTGTCGTCACGCCTGCCGCGACGAATTTGCGCAGTCTTACGTCCGTTCCTCTGAATACGTACTTATACAATATGCCGCACGCAAACCCCGTTATCGCGTATGAGGCGACTTCGAAAGCCGCCGTTTGCGCCGCGTCGAATATAAAATACGCTACGCCCGCGCTCAGACCGCACAGAGTTCCTCCGATCGGTCCGACGACTATCGCCGACGCGATTATGACGGAGCCCGATACGTCGACGTTTCCGTGCGCGGTCGGAAAATGCGAGAGCAACGCGAACAAAAAGCCCGCGAGCGCGCTCACGGCGAGCGCGGCGACGTATAGTAGTTTTCGCCTCACAGCGCTTCGACCACCACCGTAAGCTTGGCGGAAACTTCGGCGTAAGGCTTGACCGTTACGGTATACGTTCCGACCGCCTTTATATTTTCGGTAAGAACTATTTTCTTCTTATCGATCTCCACGCCTCTTTCGCGCAGCGCGTCCGCGATATTCTGCGAAGACAGAGCGCCGAAAAGTTTGCCGTTCGCGCCGACTTTTATTTTGACCGTAACGGACGTGTTGTCGATACGCTTGGCGAGCGCTATCGCTTCCGCTTTCTCGACTTCTTTGCGGTGTTCTTCCGCTTTCTTCGCGATATTGACGCTGTTGACGTTGGTAGCCGTCGCCTCCTGAGCGAGTTTGTTCTTGAGCAGGAAGTTGCGCGCGTATCCGTCGGAAACGTTGACGATGTCGCCCTTCTTGCCCTGACCCTTGACGTCCTGCAACAAAATAACTTTCATATTATCTCCTCCAAAGGGGTTTTTTATTATTGTATACGAAATCGACGAAAAAGTCAAGACGCCGGATAAAAGGCGAATAAAAATATACGCGCGGGTCAATACTACCTTTGCGGAGGAAAACTATGAAAGATTTGAAATGCGGTTTGCTCAAATGCAAATTCAACAAGGGTTACGCGTGCAGCGCGAAAAGAATATGCGTCGGCCGTCAGACCGACTGTACGACTTACGAAGAAGATCTCTCGCGCAGACGCAACCTCTTCGAAGCCGCCAAAGAACCTTACGGCAACTATAAGGAAGACACGAGCGTTTCGTGCCGCGCAAAGTGCGTTTTTAACCGCGACGGGGAATGCGTCGCCGGAGGTATAACGGTCGCGGGAAGCAAGGAGGCGGGCGCAACGTGCCTGACCTTCGTCGGATCGTGAAAAGTCGCGCTCTTTCGCTCTGCGAGAGAGCGTTTTTCATTTGACAGATATCCCGGATTTATGGTATCTTAAAAGAAAAAGGAGGACGCCATGTCAGGAAATTTCAATCAAAAACCCGTTTTTTCGCTCAAGGAGAAAATTACGGAACTGAGAGACAAACTCTCCGTAAACAAAAAAGTCCTTTTGATAATACTCGGCGGCGTTACGGCGCTCACGCTTTTTATCGGTATTTACTTCGGACTCGTTCCGCTGAACTTTCACAGCGGCGGTTTCAGGTTCTTTATCGGGCTGCTGCTTTTTATCTGGAGCCTGCCGCTCATTCTTAAGGACAAAAAGGCGATAGAAGAAAAACCGATCTACAAGAATCCCTGGTCGATACCGCTGTTTTTGCTCGGCGGCTTTATCGTCGTAAATCTCGTCGTTTCGCTAATCACCGCGCCGCTGTTTATGTCGCGCTCTTACCGCGATCTCATCTCCGTACACGACAACGAATCGTTCGTTCTCAGCGTCGAAGACTACTCCACCATGCAGATCCCCGTCGTCGACAAGGGTCTCGCGCAGAAGCTCGGCGACAAAAAGCTCGGCGAAGACAACCTCGGCTCGCAATTCGACGTGGGCGATTACTATATGATCTGCCACAAAAACTCGCTCGGTGAGGACAACCTGTATTGGATAGCGCCCATCGAGTTCAGCGGTTTCTTCCCCTGGACCAACCGTAAGGTTTCGCCCGGATACATCATGGTCAACGCCAACGATCAATCCGACGTAAAAATAATCAAAGACGAACTTACCTACACCGATTCGGCGTATTTCTGGGCGGATCTTAACCGCAACAACTATTTCCACAACATGACCGCCTGGCGCGCTAACGAGCCGCATCTCGAACTTACGGACGAAGGCGAACCGAGATTCGTCGAAACGGTGCTCGCCAACAAAATAGGCTACCAGCACGGCGCGGACGTAATAGGCATAATAGTTACAAACCCCAAAACGGGCGAGTGCAAGTATTACGATTACCTCGACGCGCCTTCGTGGATAAATCACGTTATGACCGAGGAAATCATCGTCGATCAGCTGTCGTACTGGGGATCGTACGTAAACGGTTTCTTCAACTCGATATTCGCGAAAAAGGACGTATTGGAAGTAAGCACCGGCCTTAACTACGTGTACAGCAACGGCAATATGTACCTTCAGACCGGTATGACTTCGGTAGGCTCCGACGAATCGATAGTCGGCGTAATGATGATAGATATGCGCACCAAAGAAGCGAAGTTCTGCCGTATAGGCGGCGCGACCGAGTGGGCGGCGGCGCAGTCCGCGATAGGTAAAGATCAGGAAAAGCGCTACTCCGCTTCCGATCCCATCATGATAAACCTCGACGGTATCCCCACCTACTTCATTATGCTCAAGGACGACGAAGGTCTCGTTAAGCGCTACGCGTACGTCAACGTAAGCGATTACCGTCTCGTCGCCACCGCGGAAACCAAAACGAGCGCGCTTATCGAGTATAAGAAACTCGTTATGACTCCTCAGTCTCAGGAAAACGCGGAAGAATATACCGTCAAAGATATTCGTCAGGTCATCGTAAACGGCAACACGGTATACTATATAAGATTCAACGCGACCGCCGAAACGCCGGAAGGCTGGGAAGACAGAGTGTTCTCCGCTCCGCTTTCGCTCTCGCCCTCGCTGGCCTTTGTACAA
>CACZPH010000131.1 GCA_902783025.1 uncultured Eubacteriales bacterium
ATATTGCCGATATTTACCGAGCCGCTTTCCCCGTCGTAGTCAAACGGGTAATTTTCGGGCGTAAACGCCTTTATTTCGTCCAAAGCCGGGAAAGACAGCACGTCGGTAACTCTGTCGACGCCGCGCGCGGAAAGATTGAGATCGCGGATCTCGTCCTTATTTACGAAATCGACCTCGACTACGCAGTCGCCCTTAAGGGCGAGTTTGTCGAAAGCCGCCGCCGCGACGCGCTCGAAAAGCTCGCATTTTTCGCTCAGATCAAGCTTTATCATTTCAGCCTCTTACTGTCCGGACGGATACTTTACTCTCTTGTGTACGTGTCCGCCGTAAACGTCTACGATGGTGTTTTTGATAGTGTTAAGGTCCTTCATGGTGATGTCGCAATTATCGAACTGCTTGCGCTCTATGCGGTCGGCAATAATGCCCGAAACGAGTTTGTCGACTTCTTCGGGCGACGGCTTTCCCATCGCGCGTATCGCCGCTTCCGCCGCGTCGCAAATCATCATGATCGCCGCCGTTTTACTCTCCGGCGTAACGCCGTGATACGAATAATCGTACATATCCACGTCGGAGTCGGTAAGGTTTTTCGCCTTGTAGTAGAATACCGCCATGGGAAGCGTGCCGTGATGCTGAATGGTTATGTCGCGGATCTCGGCGGGTATGTGGTACTTTTCGCAAAGTTCATAACCGTCGGTCGTGTGGCGCCGCAAAATTTCCGCAGAAACTTCCGGAAGCAGTCCGTCGTGAAGGTTTTCGTCGCCTTGGTTTTCGGAAAAATACTTGGGGTTTTCGAGTTTACCGATGTCATGATAGTACGCGCACGCCCTCGCGAAATGCGGGTTTTCTCCTATCGCTATCGCGCAAACTTCCGCGTACGAGGCTACCGAAAGACAATGGTTGAACGTTCCGGGCGCTTCGTTGATAAGGCGCTTGATAAGCGGGCTGGAGTGGTCGGTAAGCTCGACGAGCTTTTGGTTTGACAGCACGCCGAATACGTTTTCGAGCAGAGGCTGCAGCAAAAGCGCGATAAAAACCGGCGCGTAAGTGCAGATTATGGTGAGTATGACCTGCTCGGCAAACAGCGTGCCGACTTTGAGAAACAGGTCGAGAGCGAAAATAACGCCGAGAGCGCCCGACTGGATAATTACGCCCATTATTATAAACGACACCCTGTGATAGGTGAATTTGATAAACTTGACGAGCACGCCGCCGATAAGTATCTCGAGCACGTATACGGCGAGCATTACCGCGAATCCCGCTCCGCTTTCGCCTTTGCCGAGCGCGTTGATAAACAGCGAGGCGAAAGTCATCGTCGAAACGGCAAAATTCGCCACAAACACGTCGTTTTCTTCGCTCAGCGTCGATAGAATAAACGCCGAGAGCGCTATGAATACGAAATAATAATTGTACGTCGCTATCACGATGTTTACGCCGAAAGTAAACGCCATGGTAAACAGTATTACCGCAAGACTTTTGGGCTTGTCCGTAAGCGATTTGCGCGATACGTTGACGTAAAACGCGAAACCTACCAGCATTACGCCTAAGGCAATCACGGTAAACCAATACGACTGCGCGTAGTCGAATATGCCCGCGTCGTCATACGCCTTCTGTAGCACAAATCTTTTTACCGCCAGAACGCCGGACATAAAAGCGTACGCGCCCAAAAAGATAAGTGCGTCGATAATTAAATTATTCTTCTTTCTCTGTCCTTCCATCCGTTTTCTCCGATTCCGCTTTTTCCGCGTTCGCGTACGCAAGCACTATCCGCTGAACGAGTTCGTTGCGCACTACGTCCGCGCTTGTAAGATACCTTACCGCCACGCCGTCGAGATCCTTGAGCAGATCCGCGGCTTTTTTGAGTCCGCTCATAGAATTATGAGGCAGATCTATCTGCGTGATGTCGCCGGTAACGACGACTTTGCTTCCCTCTCCCATTCGGGTAAGGAACATTTTCATTTGTTCGCTCGTGGCGTTTTGCGCCTCGTCGAGTATTATAAACGCCTCCGAAAGCGTCCTGCCGCGCATATACGCCAGCGGCGCTATTTCCACTATCCCGCGCTCGATGAGCTTGAGATAACTGTCCGCGCCGAACATTTCCTGCAACGCGTCGTACAGCGGTCGAAGGTAAGGATCGACTTTTTCCTGCAAGTCGCCCGGCAAAAAGCCGAGTTTTTCGCCCGCTTCGATAGCCGGCCGCGTGAGAATTATCTTGCGGACCTTTTTCGCCTTGAACGCGCCTACCGCGAGCGCGACGGCGAGATACGTTTTGCCGGTGCCGGCAGGTCCTATGCCGAACGTGAGAGCGTTCTTCCCGATAGCGTCGACGTAACTCTTCTGCCCAATCGTCTTGCACGTTATTTTTTTGCCGCGGGCGGTCACCGCCACTACGGACGACGCAAGATCCAAAATAGCGTCCGCGTTGCCGCTGCGCACCAGGTCGGCGCCCTGCGCTACCCGCGACTCGTCTATCTCCACGTCCCTTTGCGCCAGTATCGCAAGTTCGCGGATAAGAGTCGCCGCGCGCTCGACGTCTTCGCCGTCCGTACCGCTTACCTTTACGCCGCCGTCGCTGCATCTGAGCGTTACCGAAAAAGCGTCCTCGATAAGCCGGGCGTTACGATCGACGGGTCCGAATATTTTCGCCACCGCGGCTGCTTGTAGTCCGATCTCTTCTGTCAAAACCTCGCCTCTTTACGTAATGATTTCGTTTCGCTTTAGGTATAAGTCGATAAGATAGCCGCTTTCCATGGGTACGACCGAATACCGCTTCTCGCTTATATCCGCGTACCCGAGCGAAAGTTCGAACGCGTCAAGTTCGCGCGCGGCGATCTCGTCGGGACTTTCTTTTACCGCGACGACGCTTTTGCGCCTTACGGTCGTTTTTGTCACGCGAACGGGAAGAAATATATCGAATACCCCGCGCCGGATCTCGTAGTCGGCGTTTTCCGTATCCGGGAAAAAATCGCCAAAAGATATACGCGTATCTGCGGTCGGAAGCGAATATACCGTCGTTTTCGTTTCCGCGGGGGCGTAAATCGACTTTCGATATACCACTTCGCCGTACACCGTGCCGGACGCGTACGGAGCCGTCGACGTCGTTCCGTCGGCGTTTTGCCGCTCGCTTACGATGAGCGGCGCGCCCTCAAAGACTCTGTCGCCCGCCCTGACGGCGGCAAACCCCGAATTGACCACGACTTTCGTGATAGCGGCGTCGCGCTTGGATACGACGACGTTTTGCCTCTGCGCTTCCCTGTGCGGGGCGCTGCGCTCGAGTACGCTTACGAAAAGGTAATTGCCTTTACGCGATACCTGCGCGTCGGTGACCGCCTCGAGCGCGAGAACTTTACCTTTAAGCGCGCTTATCTCATCGTCGGACAAAAACCCGAACGCCGTCCCCGTATCGTCTGCCGCTTTAAGTACGTCGGCGGCGCACTCCTCGCTTTCGCAATCGGTCTTAACGCCGAGAACGAAATTCGAGCAGAAATACGCGAAACAGCAAAACGCCGCAAAGCCGAACAAGTACCCGCACCTTTTCGCCGCGTTTTTTACGAGCGAAAAAAGGGTATCCGACTCCACTATGCGGTAATTATAACACATTTTTTTTAAAATGGCAAAAGTTTTGCGGCATTCTTTTGTATATATACAAAAAGTCGCGCGGTTTTCGCCGTTTCTGCGCACGTCCGTGGCGGTAATGCCGGAGGACGCGAGTCTAAAAAGAAGCCGCGGAAGATTAAAACCGCTTACTTCTATACGCGTCTTAAACATTTTCGATCTCCACCGCATCGACTTTACCGTCGATAAGCGCGGATAACTCTTCGAGCCGAGCTATTTTGAGATCGAAACCGCGAAGAGTTATTTTACCGCGCTTGAGAATAAAAACCATTTCTTCGTCGCTTACCTTGCCCACCTTGGTAAAACCTCCGACGTACGCCGAATGCGATCGCACGTAAACGTCGTACGAAAGAGCGTCCGATACCGTTTCGCCCATATCCGCGAAAAAATCCGATGAAAAACTCATACTGCACCTCTAAGGATTATTGTATGCTCTTTCGCGCAAAAATAGAGCAAACGAGCGGAGAGTCGCATGAATTTTTCCCTTAAGGGAAAATGCGGCGAGTCGCCGCCGACCGACTGAAAGGTACGGCGGGTGTTTCGCTACGGTATTTTGCA
>CACZPH010000132.1 GCA_902783025.1 uncultured Eubacteriales bacterium
TCAAGTCGGGCGACAGGCTTATTTCCAAGCTCGGGCCCAAGAAGATCAGGACGTGCTTCGACGAGGCGATGGCGTACCAGAAAGAAGACGGTTCTATCAGGCTGATGGCGCGTAACTGTCTCGGCGAAATAGCGGAAACGACTTCCGTCGACGAGGGCGAAACGTGGTCGGAAGCGAAACTTTCGGGCATTCCCAACCCCGATACGCGTTTTTACGTTTCGCGCACGCCGAGCGGCAAAGTTTTGCTCATTAACAACGACGTCCGCGCGCGCAGAATAAATATGACCGCGTACCTGTCCGACGACGACGGCAAAACGTGGAAGTACAAGGTGCTTATCGATCCGCGCAACGAAGTTTCGTACCCCGACGCGGACTTCGTGGGCGAAGATATTTATACGATCTACGATCGCGAGCGCACGGGAGCGAAGGAGATTCTTTTGGCTAAGTTTACCGAAGACGACCTTATGCAAGGCAAGCCTATCGAGCCGTGGGTGATCGCGAAACCGTAAAATGCAGTACTTATTCTTCGATATCGAATGCGCTTCGTGCGACGACGGCGGCAAACTGTGCGAGTTCGGCTACGTACTCACAGACGAAGATTTTGAGCCGATAGCGCGCGAAAACTTCGTGATAAACCCGAGATGCAAGTTCGATTATTACGTTATCAAAAAGATCCTCAACCGTCCTAAGGAAGCGTACTTTTCCGCGCCGGATTTTAAGTTTTTTTATCCGCGCATTTACGCTTTGCTCACCCGCCCGGGCGTTATCGTCGTCGGACATACCACGCAGGGCGACGCGGAGCATATAGGCGACGACTGTCTCCGTTACGGGTTGCCTTCTCCCGACTTCGACTATATTGACATAGTTGATATTTACAAGGGGGTGCGGAAAGAAAACAACGCCGCGGGACTTACCAAAATGGCGCAGGCTTACGAGATAGATATCGGCGAAAAGGCGCACTCGGCGGACGCGGACGCGCTCTATACCATGGAAGTAACGAAGAAGCTTTGCGAGCAGACCGCGCTGTCTCTTCCCGCGCTTATCGCGGAGTATCCCGAGAGCGAGGGAAGAATAGAAAACTACGCTGATCTTATTAAGAGCAAACTCGCGCTCAAAGCGCTTACCGAGCGGGCGATAGCGGACGGAACTTACGCGGGCGGCGAAGAAAAGCGCGTATACAGCGAGTTTTTGCGCGCCGTGAAAGTCAACGAGGCGGGAGCGTTTTACGGCGTAAAGGTAAGCGTGAGCGAAAACTTCGTAAACTTTGCCTGCCGCAAGGCCATATCGCTCGCGGCGCGACTTGCCGAAAAAGGCGTAAAGGTAGTGCCGTCGAGCGCGGCATGCGATATTTTTATTCGCTACGACCTATTCTATAACGGCGAAAAGGTCTTTTGCCGTAAGCTCCCTATCGCCGAAAAGGCGGCAAGGCGCGGGAAAACCGAAATACTGACTTTGGACGAGGCGTGCGGGCGGTTCGGCATAGCGCAAGTCGACGGCTCGGCAACAGAATTCAAGGCGGCAAAACGCGTCGTGCGCGCTTACAAAAAAGAAAAAGAAGCCGCCCAAAAAAATCCGGAAAAATTTCAAAAACCTATTGACACCGCAAAACCGTTGTGATATAATACGACCTGTTTTTAATAAGCCGTTATTTTTTCCCGGCTGTCGAAAAGGCGTTTTTTTAGACCTGCAAAGGGCTAAAAAAAAACGCCTTTTTTCGTGGGAAAAATTTGCAAAAACGGTCAAAAAACGCCAAAAATCACATTTTTTTATGGAGGAAGAAATTATGACGAAGTACGTTTTCGTTACCGGCGGAGTGGTGTCGGGGCTGGGCAAAGGCATAGTCGCGGCGAGTCTCGGAAGACTTATCAAGCAGCGCGGCTACAAGGTCGCGTCGGTAAAACTCGATCCGTACATGAACGTCGATCCCGGCACGATGAACCCCGTCCAGCACGGTGAGGTTTACGTGACCGACGACGGCGCGGAGACCGATCTGGATCTCGGGCATTACGAGAGATTTATCGACGAGCCGCTCACGAAGTTTTCCAATCTTACGTCGGGTAGAGTGTACCAGAGAGTTATTGACAGGGAGCGCAACGGCGAGTACGGCGGCAAAACCGTCCAGATAGTGCCGCACGTTACCGACGAGATCAAGGCGTTTATTCGCGCGGGAGCGAAGGAGAGCGGAGCGCAGGTTCTTATTACCGAGATAGGCGGCACGACCGGCGACATCGAGAGCAGACCTTTTATCGAAGCGGTCCGTCAGTTCGGTCTTGACGTAGGGCGCGAAAACTGCGTGTTTATCCACGTATGTTTGGTGCCGTATATCAGCGGCTCGGACGAGTATAAGTCCAAGCCCGTCCAGCACTCCGTCAAGGAATTGATGGGAATGGGCATTGCGCCCGACGTTATAGTCACGCGCAGCGACGGCGACTGCGGCGAGGCCGTCCGCGAGAAAATATCGCTGTTTTGCTGCGTTGATAGGGATTGCGTCATACCGTCGCTTACCGTGCCGTGTCTGTACGAAGCGCCGCTGATGCTTCACGACGGCGGGCTCGACAAGGTCGTTTGCCGTAAGCTGAAACTAAGGGGCAAATGCGACCTGAAGGAATGGAAGAGGCTTATAGGCAGGGCAAATAAGAGAAAAGGCGAAGTCGAGATAGCGATAGTGGGCAAGTACGTAAGTCTTCACGACTCGTATCTGTCGGTAGTCGAAGCGCTCAATCACGCGTCGTTTGCCGAGGGCGTTTTCGTCAAAGTAAGATGGGTGGACAGCGAAGAGATCGAGAGAACGGGCGCCGAAAAAGCCCTTCGCGGCGCGGACGGCGTGCTCGTCCCGGGCGGCTTCGGCGTGAGGGGCACTCAAGGCATGATAGACGCGTGCGAATGGGCAAGAAATAACGGCGTTCCGTATTTCGGGATATGCCTTGGGATGCAGATAGCCGTGATAGAATTCGCCCGCCACGTCGCGGGTATAGCCGACGCTACGAGCGGAGAGTTCGGAGAGGGGAGCAAGGTAATAGATATTCTGCCGGACAAGAAAGGCAAGCGAATCGGCGGCACGTTGCGTCTCGGCGCGTATCCGTGCGCGGTTTTGCCGGGAACGCGGCTTGCTTCTGTCTACGGCTCAAGCGCGGTCAGCGAGCGCCATCGCCACCGCTACGAATTCAACAACGCGTTCCTTCCCGCTCTCACGAAAGCGGGCTTGAGAGTGGGCGGAACGTCGCCCGACGGCTCGCTCGTAGAAGCGATAGAGACTGACGGCGCTTTTTTCGTGGGCGTGCAGTTTCACCCGGAGTTTACGAGCAGACCTAACCGCCCGCACCCGATCTTTCGCGCGTTCGTCGCCGCCGCGAAAGAATACAAAGTCAAGAAATAAAAGAAAAAAGCGTTCCATAAAGGAACGCTTTTCTTTTTGCCGGTGTTATTTGAGTTTTTGCTGGCGCTGCCATACGCTCATGACGAGCGAATGCGGAAGTATCTTGCACAGCGCCGCCTGAAAGCGCGCTACGAAGCCGTATTTGCTCACGTCCTTGCCTCTTTTTGCGTCGCGCATGGCGCGCTTTACTATATCTTTGGGATCGTACATGGCGGCGTAATACTTGACGACTTTGTTTTTCTCGTCCACCGCGCGGTTGAAAAATTCCGTTTTCGTCCAGAACGGGCATACCGCCGTAACGGTTATTCTGCGCTTTTTGAGTTCGCGGTTAAGAGCGCGCGAAAAGTACAGCACGTACGCTTTGGTCGCCGCGTAAACGTTGATATACGGTATCGGCTGAAACGCCGCTACCGAGGCGATATTTATGATTTTCGCGCCCTCGCGCATATACGGGAGCGCTATCTGACAGCAATACGTTACCGCTTTGCAGTTGAGGTCCACCATGTTGAGATTGTCTTCGTACGCCGAATCCTCCACCGAGCGGAAAATCCCGAAGCCGGAGCAGTTGACGAGAAGTTTTACGTCGGGATTTTCTTCCTTGAGCAGGTCTTCGAGCGCTTTGGGGGCGTCCGCGGAAGTGAGATCGAGCGCTATCGGGCGCACGGGAAACTTTACCGTTTCTTTGAGGCTTTCGAGCCTGTCGAGCCGGCGGGCTATTACCCAGACTTCGTCGAATTTACCCATATTTTCGACGGTTTCGGCAAAGCGCCTGCCTATTCCGCTCGAAGCGCCCGTGATAATTGCGATACTTTTCATGTTATCCCCCTTGAGGTTTTTTTCAATTATACGATTTTTTCGCGCCGTAGTCAATAGATTTTGCGCTTGACTTATTCGCCGCTTTGGTGCTATACTGACGGCGAGGTATATTATGAGGGCGGTTATTCAGCGCGTAAATTACGCAAAACTAAGAGTTGACGGAAAGCTTATAAGCGAGATAAACAAAGGTCTCGTTGTGTTTTTGGGCGTAGGCAAGGGCGACGAAGAGAGCTCCGCCGACTACCTTGCCAAAAAAATCGCGAATATGCGTATTTTCGCCGACGAAAACGGTAAAATAAACCTTTCGCTTGCGCAGGTGGACGGTAAGATCCTCGCCGTGTCGCAGTTTACGCTGTTTGCCAACACCGAACACGGAAACCGTCCGGATTTTCTCGCCGCGGAATCTCCCGACAGAGCGAACGAACTTTACGAGTATTTCGTAAGCGCGCTCGAGCGCGAAGGCGCGCAAGTGAAGAAAGGCGTTTTCGGCGCGGATATGAAGATAGAGCAGGAAAACGACGGACCTTTTACCGTGATAACGGAGAGAAAATAATGGAAATACTTCCCGGCAAATACAGGCATTTCAAGGGCAACGAGTACGAGGTGATCGGTATGGCGAAGCATAGCGAAACGCTCGAGGATATGGTCGTTTACCGCGCCCTTTACGGCGAGCGCAAACTCTGGGTGCGCCCGGCGAAAATGTGGCTTGAAACCGTCGAAAGAGACGGCAAAAAGTTTACGCGTTTTACCAAAATCGACGACTGAAAAAACAATTAAGTCCGAAAGCAAAAAATACGGATCTTACGACAGTCGCGAGATCCGGAAAACGCGCGAACGGTTGAAAAAAATAAAGCGGAACAGATCGTTTCGCTTTATTTTTTGAATGAAATGCCTTTGCACCCGCTCAATTCTTTTAAGCCCGGATAACGCAGGAACGAAAGCGCGATGGCAAGCAAAGAAACGTTTCCCGCGGATCTTGCCTCGCTTTCGTCAAGGCGCGCGTTTTCGTACCGGATCGCCTCGCCCGCCGAATCAAACGCAACTAAGTCAACTTGACATTTCCCGCGCCGTACCTCGCAGTAAAATTTCTCCGCGCCCACGAGCGTGCATAGCGCCGTCAGGACGGGTAAGACCTCGTCCGTCGTCGCTTTTCGCCGTTTCATCATTAGCCGCCGCGCCTCGAACGTCACGCACGGCTTATCGTCGCCCGCGACGAAAACGTTTTTCTTTATTTCCAGTCCCGGATTAAAGGCGCGAAGCGTTTCGACGTCCATGTCAAAGCGCGGAAAAACAACGCGCCCGCAAAAAACTTTGTCTTTTTTCATGTCCATAGATCGAAAAACCACTTCGACAGCAGCGCGAAGGCTTCGTTTTTGGGCTCTTTCATAGCCTCGTAGTTTCCATCGTCCCATTCCTTTTCCGCACGCCTTAAGAGCGTAGCGGTCATTTCCAAAACGTTATGCCAGCGACGCCTTGCCTCACTTTGGATTATCTCCATTTTTTCTCTTTTTTCCTCGTCGTTCGGCCAAACGAGAAAGTCGCCGTCTTCAAGGCCGAATTCCTCTTTGCGCTCGTCAAAAACGTCCTTCATGATAGACGAGGGGATCGATATCGAGATCTCGCGGAACCTGTCCAACATGGCGGGAACAGTACGCAAAAACCAAACGTCGAAATCCCAAACGTCCGAGTCGCTCCAGCCTCGTTTCGCGCGCTTCTTTCTGTCTTTTCTTTTTCTTATCAGATCTCCGAAACTCATATACGTATCGCGGTTTCTTCGCTGTTTTGCGCTTGCTCGCACTCGAATCTCGCGTCGGTAAAGGCGGCGAGCAGGCGACTGTCCGAGTAATTGGTAATTATCCTTTCGAGTTTGTCCCAATCATCTTTCGTTTTGCACGCCGTAAAGATCCTGCGCGGATTATTCCTTGCCGTGATCAGCGTTTCGTAAATAGTGACGTTGATGCCGTTCATACCCGCGAGCGCTTTTTCGTCGAGTTTCAGAGCGGTCGCGGCGTCAACTTTGAGCGTTTTGAGTTTTTTGCACTCGTAGACGGGCGAAAAATCTTGTATCGGATTTCCGTGCAAAGTAAGGCTGACGAGTTCAGGCAGTTTTGTAATAAAACCTATCCCCAGAACTTTGGTAAACATAATTCGCAGAAACTTTATTTTTTTACATCCGGCAATAACGCTGAGGTCGTTTACCGGGTTTTCTTCCACATCGAGATCGACGAGATTGACGTAGGAAGAAAGGAACGAAAAGTCGGACGTTTTGTTGTCGCAAAAAAACGCGCGTTCGACGTTGCTTAGGCCGTAGTGGTCGGTGCGGTTAGAAAGATTTACGTTAAACAAATACAGTCTGTTGCGCGTGCCGTCGCCCGGTTTATATTTTTTCGCCCGCTCTATCTGATTGCGGTAATTGTAGTCGGTACACGTATTGTAGACGGAAAGCAACTTATCGATATACTTGCTCATTTCGCTTCTCAGCGACGAGGGAGAAACGACTTCCGCGTATTCGCCGAAGCGCTTGAGCCAGTCGATCATATCCGCCCTGCCCGCCTTGACTCTGACGAGCGCGGTTTTTTCGTCCTCGTCGTCAATTACGCTGAACCCGAGCCCGAACGCGTCGATAAAGTCGTCAAGGGCTGTTTTATCGAGTTTCAAAGTCACGTCCTCGATATTGTCGTCGGTTGCCGTGTACATATACGGATGCGCGTTGAGGTAGGCGTTGAGATCGAAGTTTATTTTGCCGTTTTTCTTGTCGCGCGGCTCGTCGGTAACGGTAATGCCGGACATTTTTTCGACGCGATAGCTTACCACCGCGCTTTTTTTCTCGCCGTCGTACTTTCCCACGAGGTAGTAATGATTGCCCGCCGCGACGAGCTGGTAAGGACTGACCGTGAGTTTATCGCAAAACTTCGGGTGAAGTTTCTTATCCGTGCCGTATCCGTTGTAGAAAAAAGTTATTTTCCTGTCGCGCGTTATCGCGTCGGAGATCGCGTCCACGTTGAAAAAAAGATCGGGGTTGTTTTCGCGGTTGATCATTTCGGCCGGATAAACGGACGCCATGCGCTGACGAAAGTACACGTTGCCGAGCATCTTGATCTTCTCGATAAGGTCGCGGGCATAACGTGACGACACGTGGCGCGAAAACAGTACCGCGTCGATAAGAAAGCGCAGTTCCGACTCTTCGAAGTCCTCGCTTTCGAGATATACTCCCGCGCCGGTGCGCTCGAGGGGGTATCCCGCCGCCTCGAGCTTGGTAAGGATCCTTCCCACCGCCTTGCGTTCGATCTCTATGCCGTAGTCGTGCGCGAGAAAATCGATGATGTCGCTCTGCTTGAGCGGGTGCGCCGCCTCGCTGTACTTGCGCAGGATCTCCAGCACGCGTATCTCGGAAAGAGGCTTGCTGTGATCGACTTTTATCTTGTTGTCAGCCATCGTATCTCCTTTTTCGCTTTACGCCGCGACGCGTTTGATTATTCCGGAAAGCTCGGAGCCGAGGATGGTTTTCTTTTCGATAAGCGTCTTTGCCACCTCGTCGAGCAAAGCGCGGTTGTCGGCGATTATCTTCTTCGCCCTGAGGTAGTAATCGTTAAAACTTGCCTGTACGACGTTTTCGTAATACGCTTCCGAATAGCTTCCGAATCCTTCGTAAGAGCGTTTGAGCCCGTAAAGTCCGCCTTTGCCGTAAGTTTTATACTGTTTGAGGATCATCTCCCTCGCTTTTCTGAGGTCGGCGGTAGCACCGAGATCCAACTCGCCCAGTACCGTTTCGGTCGCCGCGCGTCCCGCAAGCGCGGAAATAATCATCGTTTCGTAGTGGCTAGCAGTGCCCCACGCGTCTTCGTCGTAGCAGTACGAGGTAATGCCGTTAGCGTCGCCGTCGTGCGAGCATACCGAAACGAGCGTTACGGTATCGGGTTCGAGAATTTCGCCGACTATCGCGTGTCCCGCCTCGTGGTAAGCGATCCTTCTGAGCTTATCAGGCGAAAAATCCTGTTCGCTTTCGGGCGCGTCGAATACCACGCGGAGTGCGGAGGATACGAGCGAATCCATATCGATAGAGTCCTTGCCAGCAAACGCCGCGCGCATTCCCGCGTCGTTGATCGTGGTTTCGAGTTCGGCGCACGAATGCCCGTTAAGAATCCGCGCAATAGCTTTTACGTCCACGTCGGGCGCGAGATTCTTCTTGCCGGAGAGGTAGTGCGCGAGGATCTTCTCCGAGTCTTCGCCGATAGGAGTCTTGACCTCGATTCTCTTGTCGAATCTTCCCGCCCTCAACAGCGAATCGGGGAGATTATCGGTTTCGTTGGCGGTCGCGAGAGTAAAAACTCTTTTGCCTTTGCACTCGTCGATGCACGCCTGAATAGTCACGTATTCCTCGCAGTTGCGATGCATATCGTCGCCGTTGGCAAACTTGTCCATGTCGTCGAGAAAAACTATCGCGGGCGCGCTGCTTTGCGCCTTTTCGAAGGTCGCCTTGATCTCTTTTACGAATTCGCCGTCGGGCAGATTCTTGCGGCAGCGGAACGCGGGCAAACCGCTCTCTTCGATAAAACAACCGCTCATCAGCGTTTTTCCGAGCCCCGGATCGCCGTAGAGGATCAGACCGTTGGGAAAATCCACGCCCATCGCCGCGTACTTGTCGGGATCGCGCAAAATAGCGCAGTAGAGTCTGAGTTCGTTTTTGATGCTTTCGTAACCGATGATTTTGTCAAATTTGTCCATATCGACACCTCTTTGATTGATTTGTGAGCGGATTATACGACTTTTTGTCGAAAAACTCAACTATTTTTCCGCTCCTTTCGATATTAAATTTTCCCATGTCCCGAATTTGGTACGTCTATGTCAAAGACTGACACAGCGCAGCGAAAAACGCGCCCGCAAAGAGCGAACGCGTTTTTCCTTTGGTTCTTGTTTTACTTCGACAGCAGCATTGCGCTGGCGTCGCCGCGGGCAACGACGCGATTGTCTTTGTCGTAGGTCGTGTCGCTGCTCTTGCGGTAGTAGCCGAGCAATTTGTTGTACTTGTCTCTTACGGTTTTATCGCCGTTGCTTTCCACGGTTATTCTGCCGATAAGAGAATTGTTCCTGTCTCTGATCTCCTGCTCCATACTCTCACCTCCTTTTTTCTATATGATACCAATTCTTGCGTATCAAAAAAAGAACATGAGAAGTAGTATATCGTTTTTATTTGTTGAGCAATATCGAGCAGGCTTCGCCCCGCGCCACTATTCTGCCGTAAAAGTCCGTCGTCACGTCTTCTCTCTTGCGATAGTACCCGAGGATCTTGTTGTAGAAGTCCCTTACGACCTTGTCGCCGTTAGGCAGCGTCTCTATCCTCCCGATAACGCGGTTATAAAAGTCCTTTATTTCCACGACCATTTCTCTCACCTCCTTTTCCTTATTATATATACCCCCGTGTACCGAATGCGGGATTTCCGCAAGCCGCGGAGAAAACTTTTTGCAATGTCCCGATATTAGTACTTGAATTATGCTATTATTTAATCCAAAGAGAGCGGAGCAGCAAAAGCAAAAGCTTAAAAAAGGTTTTTAAGGAGAGTATGGTATAAGTATCAAGATATAGAGCAACAGACCAAAAGGCTTAGCACAAAACGACCGCAAAAAAGCGTAGCGGTTTTATCGCGCTCGTTCTCGCCACGGCGTGCCGCCCGTGCCTTTTCCAACTTGCGTGCGCCTTCCCCTTGCGACTGTGTCAATTTCTGATATGCTTATTATGCGACTGAGTCAAAAACTGACACTCTAATCAAAAATATAAACAAAATCGACAAAAACCCTTTATTTTCGCCAAAAAATATGGTAGAATAAATAAAGAACAAAAAGGAGAGAGAAAAACGGAAATGGGAGTTGATTGTATTGGCAATTTTATCGTAGACAAAGAATTGGTTTCAAAAAGAGCGGTTAATGATAATCCGCTGGATAGAGATGAAAAAGCTACGGACATCATTTCTTTACGTCAATTATTGGCTGGAAATCATGTTTTTCGAGTCCCGGATTATCAGCGTGGTTATGCTTGGAATAATGAGTTTGTTGTACTATGGCAAGATATCATTCGCTTGTATAGAACCAGCAATCGCAAGCACTATACAGGAATGCTTGCTTTGGAAGAAATAACTGATGACGCCACTAAAGAACACGAGGCAATCCCGGGCACAACCGCATTTTACGTTGTTGATGGGCAACAACGAATTACGTCGTTGATCATTATAATGAGTTCACTAATTGCTTACATAAAAGACGAGCTTCCCGAGCATGATATTTCACAATATTATAATCTTTTGTTTGTCGACGGTGTTATCTGTAGATTCGGGTATTCTTTCAAACGACAAGATGGAGCAACTAATTTTTTTGAGGAAAGGATATATAAGAATAATACAGAGCTTCCTCACGCAGATAAGTATTTGTCCAATATTAATTATGCTAAAGAATACGTCGTCAGAGAGCTCAACCGGCTTTCAGGCGATACAGCGGTGGGAATGCTAAATGCCATTTTGGATCGTATAGTTTTTAACCTGTACTTTGTTACTGCTGATTTTGATGTGCGCGTTACTTTTGAAACAATCAATAATCGCGGCAAACGGCTTTCAAAATTGGAATTATTAAAAAACCGTTTGATGTACCTCTCCACTTTCTTCCCTCGAGGTGATGCGTGCGGATTACAGCTAAAAAGCAAAATAAACGCCGCATGGCAGATTATTTACCAAAACCTCTGTTTTGGCGATGAGCAACTCTCAGATGATGATTATTTGAAAGCGCATTGGATCGTTTATGGACGTCTTAACAAACGAAAAGGTGATGCGTATATTGACGACTTGCTCGGTTCAGAGTTTGCTATTGATTCGGGAACATTTTATACGTTTATTTCTAAAAAAGAGTATTCAAAGGCATATGAGTTCGCCCGTAAATACATCGAGAGCCTTTCAAAATACAGCCTATTTTGGGCGTATGTAAATAAACCAGACGAAGTATCGATCAATCTTCAGGACAAAGATGAAATTAACTGGATTGAAAGACTTTCTCGCATAAGCAATACTATGTTTTTGCGTGCGGCGCTTATGGTTGTTGTGGCAGAGAATGGTAATGGTATAGTCGCTGCTGATAAAAACAGATATTATTCTAAGCTCGAGTTGTTCATATTTACAAACAAGCTCTTAGCGCAAGATAGTAATGATTTGAGCTTTTTGGTCACTTCTGCAAAGAAACTGCTCGAAGAGAATGCAAACAAAGGCTTGATATTTAAGGAGTTAATCCGGGATATTGATAATCACGATCTACACGTTGATTCGCAAAGAGTAATAACTGCTATTGATGCCTTTAAGCTGAATGTACTCGAAAAGAAGAGTAATTATTATTACGATTGGAATGGGCTTTCGTATTTTTTATATGAATACAATGAATCCCTTGCCATTCAAAATGCTGCACCAATTAGATGGTATCAATTAAACAGCACATCGATAGAACACGTTTTGCCACAGACTCCAAGTTCCATATATTGGAAAATAGCTTTTGAAAAATACGATAGCGATGAAAAGCGAGTTGTCATTAATTCACTTGGGAATCTGTTGCTTCTGTCCTGCGGTTCCGAGAATAGCAGTTTAAAGAATTATAGTTTCCCTGTTAAGAAAGATATGTCGGTTGATTCCAAGAAGTTTGCATACAGCGACGGATCTCGTTCGGCAAGAGAAATAGCACAGAATGACTGTTGGACAATTAACGAAGTGGTTTTAAGAGCAGAAAAACTAATTAGCTTTATGTTTAATCATTGGTTTGCTTCGCTTTCAATAAGCAATCAGGAATGGGAACATTGCGTATCGATTCTAAAAAACAATTTGCCGGAAAAATTAGGAACCATAGAATACTCCAATCTTAAACAAAAACTAATGCAGATAGATACTTCCGACGAGCGTAGCCAGGCGAACGATGCAGCCAAGGTTAAGATACCAGATTATTTTCAGCAACAGTTTCTCGGTTATATTGATACTGATTTGATGCCAATAAAATACAACGCCAAAAGGATATACTATAAAGA
>CACZPH010000133.1 GCA_902783025.1 uncultured Eubacteriales bacterium
GAGGCGCGTACATAATCGTACGTAACTCGAAGTCCCGAGCATCGGAACAAAGTATTGCGAAGCGTATCAGCCGCGAAAAAGCGAAAAAGCGTCATCAGGACAAAACCATCAGGACAAAATTATAAAACACCTCTACGTACGTAAGGATCGTAAGGGCAATGCCGGCGAGCGGCAACACGACGTCAAGGGTTTTGTTATTATTGGTGCGCGTGTAAGAAAACAGCATTACGAACGGCACGGCAAACAGCAAGCTTATACCTTCGTCCAAGGCGATCGCCTCGGAGTAAATCATAAACGCTTCGTCTTTCGCGATCCCGGCAAGCACAGCAAAACCAACGAAACTTACTAGCGCGGCGACGACGAGCAATAACGAGAGCTTGAGCGAAAAGGCGAGAGAATTTTTATTGGTGCGCTCGAACGCGGCGAATTGCTCGCGGGGCGCGCCGAGTTTTACGAACAGCCGCTCCCTGAACTTGAGCCACAGCGAAATGAAAATGAATATTCCGTGGATAAAGATAGATTTGGTCGTAAGGAACGGGTAAACGTCGATGGGCAGCGACATAACGCCGATAGACGCGAGCATTCTCAGCACGTACGACGCTATGATAAATAACAGAGGGAAAGCGATCATCGCGCGGAAAAGCGCGATTTTTTTACCCTGAAAACGCTTGGTCGGGTGATAATTGAGAAAGAAATTGAACGCCGCGAGCGCGAAAAGGTCGCTGAATACGTTGATATCGAGATTTTTACCGATCGCGTCGCCGACCGCAAGCGACATATCGCTGCCCGTAAAATACCTGACGAATACGCCCACGTATCTCTCGTACGCTACGACGAGCGCGAGAGCGATCCCTACGTAAAATACCGCGTATTCGATCAGTATTTTCTTAAAAGATCGGCTCTTGTTGAGGATAGTGGCGAACGACGATATCATAAACAGCGGCACCGCGAGCTGGCTGAACAAAGACAGCGCCACCGACAATTCGTACGGCATCATTGGCGTGCCCGCCGTCGTAAACACGGCGTTGAGAGCCACAAATTGCGAAAGGGCGACCGCTATCCATGCGAAAACGCGAAGCGTAAGGTACGAAAAAGGTCCGCGATACCTTATGTCTTCGCCGCCGAGAAGCGCGCGGCGTTTCTTTTCGAGACGTTTTTGTTTGCGTACGGCGCGACTGCTTCGTTCGGCCGAAGCGGGCGTTTCTTCGGGTGAGAGTTCGGGCGCGTTATTTCGGGCGGGCGAAAGATCTTCGCCGTTGATTTCATCGGTAGTCATCTGTTTTCTCCAAAAAAAGTAATATAACGATTATAGTATAAAGCGCGGCGGTTTGTCAATTATTTGTCCGCTTTGCGTTGTATGCAAAAACGCACTTTGCCTTGATTTGCAAAGTGCGCCGTTTAGTCGTACGATTATTTTTTTCCGCATCGCATGGCGTTGAGAATAGCGATAAGGGACACGCCCACGTCGGCGAATACGGCAAGCCACATATTGGCAAACCACAGCGCCGTGATAAGCATTACCGCTATCTTTACGCCGAGCGCGAAAACGATGTTTTCTTTGACTATGCGCATGGTTTTACGCGCTATTTTGCGAGCCTTGACTACGCCGAGAAGATCGTCGTACATAAGCACTACGTCCGCGCTCTCTACCGCCACGTTACTGCCCTTGCCGCCCATCGCGACGCCTACGTCCGCGGTAACGAGAGAGGGCGCGTCGTTGATTCCGTCGCCCGCGAATACGAGCGTTTCGCCGTTGCTTTTCGCTTCGGCAAGCCTTTCTATACAATCGACTTTCTGACCGGGAAGAAGGGACGAAAACGTCTCGGAAACGCCGACGGAAGCGGATACTTTTTCGGCTACGCGGGCGTTATCGCCGGTAAGCATAACCGTTTTGCCGATTTTATTAAGACTCGATATCGCTTCGGCGGAAGTGGGTTTGAGTTCGTCTTCGCACTCCACTCTGCCCATATAAACGCCGTTTTTCGCCACGTATACGCACGTAACGCCGTCCGCCTCGTCGCCCACCTGTACCGAATTATCCCGCATAAGAGCGAGATTGCCGCAAAGAATCACGTCGCCGCCCTTGGTCGCCTTGAGTCCTTTGCCCGCTATCTCGGATATTTCGTAGCCCTCTTCCGCCTTGCCGGCCGCTTTGAGAACGGATAAGGCTATGGGATGAAGAGAACCCGTTTCGCACGCCGCAGCCGCGCCGAGCACGTCCGCTTGCGTGTAATTACTCTCGGCTACGACTTTCGTCACGACGAATTCGCCTTTTGTAATCGTACCTGTTTTGTCGAAGACGAATACTCCGCTTTTCGCCAAAGCCTCGATACAGTTACTGCCTTTGATAAGTATTCCGTTAACGCTCGCCGCGCCTATGCCACCGAAGAAAGACAGCGGCACGGATATTACGATAGCGCACGGACACGACACTACGAGAAAAGTAAGAGCCTTGAATATCCACTCGAGCCAGTTGCCCGTGATAAGCGACGGAATAACGCCTACCAAAGCGGCTATTCCCACCACTATCGGCGTATATACGCGGGCAAAAGCCGTAACGAATCTTTCGGACTTCGCCTTTTTGCTTGTGGCGTTTTCGACAAGATCGAGTATCTTGGCTACGGTCGAATCTTCGTACTTTTGCTTTGCCTTTACGCGGATAACGCCGCCGAGCGGTATGCAACCGCTGAGAACTTCGTCGCCTTCTTTTACGTCGCGCGGCACGCTCTCGCCGGTAAGCGCCCTGGTATCAAGCGCCGCCGCTCCGCCTATTACGACTCCGTCGACCGCGATTTTTTCGCCCGCCCTGACTATCAGGACGTCGCCGACCTCGATCTCTTCGGGAAATACCGTAACTTCCTCTCCGTTTCTGATCACATTCGCCGTCTGCGGACGGATATCCATAAGCGCCGCTATGGATTTGCGGGACTTTCCGACCGCGTACCGCTCGAACCAGTCGCCGAAACGGAAAAAGACCATTACCGCGACCGCCTCGGAAAATTCGCCGATAACGAACCCGCCGATAGAAGCGACGGTCATAAGAAAATCCTCGTCGAGAAGCTGTCCGGCTGCTATCTTCTTGATCGCCTTGATCACAACCTTGCAACCGCTTAGCGCGTAAATAACGGCGAATACGGCCGCCTCTATATACCACGGAGCGGAAACAAAGTGAAATACCGCGACCGACGCTAGGAAAAATACGAGAACTACGATAAGAAATATAAGTTCTTTTTTTAGTTTTTTGCTCATATCAGCCGATAAGCGCGCAATCGGGTTCGAGTTTTGCGCATACCTTCTTGACCTCGGCAAGTACCGCTTCCGCTCTTGAGTCGTCGATTTCCAAAGTCATCTTTTGCGCCATAAAGTTTACTTCCGCTTGCTTTACGCCGTCGATCTTGCCTACCGCTCTTTCGAGCTTCGCGGCGCAGTTCGCGCAATCGATTTCGTCGAGTCTGTATATCTTTTTCATGTTTTTCTCCTTTTTCGTTTATTCGTGTAAATGCTCGAGCGCCATGGCGAATATCTTCTCGATATGGTCGTCGTCAAGCGAATACAGCACTTCCTTACCCAAGCGGCGGTTCTTGACTATCTTGGTCTGCCTAAGTACCCGAAGCTGATGCGAGACCGCAGATTTATTCATACCCAGAACGGAGCAAATATCGCATACGCACAACTCGCGCACCGACAGCGCGGACAAAATGCGCACGCGCGTCGAATCACCGAACACCTTGAAAAGTTCCGCCATGTCGTACATTTCGTCTTCGTCGGGCATATTTTCCGCTACGCTTTTGACAAGGTCGTCGTGTACGCATTCGGTTTCGCAAACGTCGCCCATGTAATCGTACTTTTTCATACTGCCTCCTTCGGGGAAATGTAAACAGTTGAACAATTATTCAACTGATGATTACAGTATACTCCTTATCCGGGCAGATGTCAATACTTTTTCGGAAAAATATGAAATTTTTTTCACAACGCGAAAGCGGACGGAACTATGCCGCCCGTTCGTGTTCTTTTTTCGTTAAAAGGCGTGACGAGTTGCCGATTATAACAGCCGTCTTACCGAACCGCCGCCGTTTTCGATCAAAAACGCGCCCAAAAAGGTATTGTAACGAGCATTTTTGTAAACGCCGAACAATGCCTGATAATACTTGTAATCCGCTTTTACGCTCAGTCCGCATCCCAGACCTATAAAACGCGGGGTCGAAATTATCGAGCAAGGCGCCGCAGTCTGCGCGGCGGTGTAAAAACGCATCGTTTCGCTACGGGACTTAAAAGAAAAAACGCAGTACATAAATTTACCTTCCTTCGTTTAACGCTTTGGCTATACCTTATTATATTCCCTCTCTCGCGCCGCGGTGAAATAATCTTCGCCGCGCGGATTTTGCGGGCAAAGAGCAGAGAAAGCGAATATAATATAAGGTAAATTACCAAGGAAGGTGTCTTTATGATCTATCTGGATAATTCCGCAACGACTTTTTTTAAGCCGCAAAGCGTAAAAAACGCCGTTATCGGCGCGCTTAACAGCCCCGCAAACCCGTCCCGGGCGTCTCACTCCGCCGCGCTTGCCGCCGCCGTTACGCTTCACTCCGCCCGCCGCGCTCTCGCTTCTTATCTCGGAGCAAAAAGCGAGGACGGCGTGATCTTTACCAAAAACTGCACCGAAGCGCTGAATATAGCCGTTGCTTCTCTATCAAACTGCCACGTAATAACGACGGTACGCGAACACAACTCGGTTTTGCGGCCTCTTAAAAGAGCGTGCCGCGAAAAAAACGTGCGCGTAAGCGTCGTTTCGTTTCCTTCACCCGAAGAGATAGAAAGACATATCCGACGCGACACGAAAGCCGTAATAATCAATCACGTAAGCAATCTTACGGGAGAGATCGCGCCGATACGCGACATAGGAAAAATCTGCGATAGGTACGGGCTTGTTTTCATTGTCGACGGCGCTCAAAGCGCGGGCTACGAAAAAATCGATATGCTCGGATCAAATATCGATATGCTCGCCGTTGCGCCGCACAAAGGGCTTCACGCCGCGATGGGCGCGGGCGCGCTGGTAGTAAACCCCGACGTAAAAATCGCTCCGCTCGTTCTGGGCGGCACGGGTAGCGCAACTTTCGATCTCGATCAGGAGCCCGTTTTGCCGGACGGAGTCGAGTCGGGGACTTTACCTCTGCCCGCAATAGCCTCTATCCCTCCCGCGATAGAATGGTGCGAGCAAAACGCGGAAAACAACCGCGAAACGATAAAAAACCTGTCCGAAATTCTCCTTGACAGCCTTGCCCGCGACGAAAAAATCGATTTGTACACGCC
>CACZPH010000134.1 GCA_902783025.1 uncultured Eubacteriales bacterium
CCGCTTTCTCAAGACCTTCTTTCGGCGACATAAGTCCGTCTTCGTGTTCGATGGATATGGAGCCGTCGTAGCCGACCACTTTGAGCGCGCTGATTATCTTTTTCCATTCCAATGCGTCGTGGCCGTAACCTATGGTACGGAAAACCCACGCCCTTTGCGCCACCTGATCGTAAGGCTTCGCGTCGAGCACGCCGATGCGTTTGATATTGCCCTCGTCGAGCAAAGTGTCTTTGGCGTGGAAGTAGTAGATCGCGTCGCCGAGGTATTTGATGACTTCTACCATGTCCATACCCTGCCAGTACAGGTGCGACGGATCGAGGTTAGCGCCTATCATCGGACCCACCGCGGCGCGGAGCTTGAGCAGCGTTTCGGGGTTGTATACGCAGAAGCCCGGATGCATTTCGAGCGCTATTTTCTTTACGCCGTGATCGGCGGCGAACTTGACAGCCTTTTTCCAGTACGGAATGAGGACCTCGTTCCACTGATAATCGAGTTCGGTAAGGTATTCCGGCGGCCATGCGCAGGTTACCCACGAGGGTTGCTTTGCGTCCGGATCGGAACCGGGGCAGCCCGAAAAGGTAATGATTTTGTCCACTCCCAACTGTCCTGCGAGAATGCAAGCGGCTTCGAAATCCGCCTCAAAGCATTCCGCGACCTTCTTGTCGGGGTGTACGCAGTTTCCGTGAACGGAAAGAGCGGAGATACCCATGCCGTACTTTTCGAAAGTAGCCTTTACCTCGTTACGTTTCTTTTCGTCCTTACACAGGATCTTTGCGTCCGCGTGCGCAGTTCCCGGATAGCCGCCGACGCCGAGTTCGAACTCGTCCACGCCCAAGCTTTTGAGATACTTGAGGCTTTCGTCGAGGCTTAGGTCGTGCAGCACCGCGCTGACAACGCTGAGTTTCATAATTTTTCCTCCATAAATTTTTTGTATTTTTCGCCTCCGAGGCGTAAAATCCTTTAGAAAGTTTCCTTAATGACTTCTCTTCTGCGCGCCGATTCCTTGGCAAGATCCATAAGGTGGCAAACGCGCAAAACCTGTTCTTTTTTGACTATCGTGGGCTCGCCGTTGCGGATAGCGCGCACGAAGTTTGCGTAAAATTCCCACGCTCTGACCGTAGCGGGAACGATGGGCGACTCCTTGACGGTCTCTTTTCTTCTGTCCGCCATAGTCTTGGTAAAGCCGTTGCCCGCCTTTATGCCTTCGAGTTTGTCGTCGAAGCGCTGAAGGCAGGTGACTATCTTGCCGTTGAGTTTCCAGTCGTTGATGCAAGCGGTGCCGTTAAGGCCGTACATTTGCCAGCGCGGCAGCGAAACGAAGGTATTCGTGTCCACGACTATGCGGTACGAAATATCGTTTTCGAATACGATCTCGAGGTCGAATCCGTCCTCGACCTCTTCTTTTTCCTCGTACGAGTACGAGCAGTCCACGGATACGACTTTCGCGTCAGTCATAAGCAGCGCCTGATCGATAAGATGAACGCCCCAGTCGAGCATCATGCCGCCGCCCTGAGCGTCTATCTTTCGCCAGTCGCCGGGAATGCCGTTGCTGCCCATTACGCGCGACTCTATGCGGTAAACCCTGCCCAGAACGTCGCTGTCGAGGATTTCTTTCATCGTGAGATAATCGCAGTCCCAGCGGCGGTTTTGGTGCGGAGTGAAAACTATTCCGTACTTTTCGGCGGCTTCGTACATTTTGCTTACCAGAAGTTCGGAGTTCGAAGCCGGTTTTTCGCTTATCACGTGCTTGCCGTGCCTTGCCGCCTCTTCGGTGTAGGGCAAATGCATATCGTTGGGCGTAGCGATAACGACCGCTTCCACCTCGTCGTCTTTCCATATTTCTTCAGGGCTTCCGTACGCGACGAGACCGAGATCGCGAGCCGCTTGCCGGCGTTCGCTTTTGATGTCGTACACGCCCTTGACTTCCACCTTTTCGCCCACGTTCGCGTCGTTGTAGCGCGGAATAATGTGGTTAAGATGATGTCCTGCCATTCCCCCGAATCCGATTATTGCGATTTTCATTTCAGTTTTAGCCTCTTTTTTTAACTTTTGCAACTCAAAGAGTTGTCAAATTGTTTGCTTAATGATATAATATCATTAAATATTGTTTTTTTCCTACCAATTATTGCCAAAAAATTCCTAAATTTTTACATTGTAAAAAATGTCGGGGATTAAGGAGAAAAAATGGAAAATCTGAAATACGAATACCTGCACGACAAGCGCTCCAAGCCGCATATCTGGCATGCCGAACGCAAAGTAAAAAACGGCGTTCCCGACGAAATGCGCAACCTGCATTTTCACCGCTGCGTGGAGATCCATTACGTAACGGCGGGCAGCGAGCGCGTGAGAGTGGAGAACGAAACGATGATAGCGGACGAGGACGATATCGTCTTTATCCACAACTATTACCGCCACGACGACGCGGCGATTACCGACCACGGCAAATACGTCATGATAATCCCGTTTGCCTTCGGTAACGACTTTGACGGACGGCTCAAGAAAGAAACGCTCCCGCCGCTTCTGTCGGACAAGGAATTCAACCGCACTCTCAAGCCTATTTTCACTCTGCTTGCCGAGCAGAAAACCGTTCCGCCGCTCGTGCTCAAGGGGTATCTCAACGTTATTCTCGGCTCGCTTTTCGACCACTATCCGCTTTTGCCGCTCGAGGGCGACTCGTCCATGATGTTTCTGGCGTCGGTGCTGGGGTATATCGACGAAAACTACGCCTCGCCTCTTACCTTAGAGAGTATCTCCGAGAAGTTCGGCTACAACAAGTGCTATTTTTCCCGCGTTTTCAACCGCTATATCGGCGAAAACCTCAACAATTACGTAAACCTCGTCCGTCTTCAGCGCCTTGTACCCATGGCGCGCGAAGGCACGGCTCAGATATCCTCCCTCGCCTTTGCGTGCGGGTTCGACTCGCTGTCGACCTTTTACCGCTGCTTTAACAAAGTCTACGGTTGCTCGCCTAAGACGTACTTTGCCGGCAAAGCCCAAGCGTAGCGCGGCGAAAAACAATTTGCGACGAAGCCGTCGTCGAAAAAATGAGTTTACAAACGGAGATAAATAATATGTATTACGAAGACCTGAGCGCCGAAGAAAAGAGAAGCCTTACCAAAGAATTCCAAAAAGTCATCCCCAAACGCTACTTAGTCATGAGATGGATAGGAATAGTTTTGATGATACTTGCGCTGATAAGTATTTGTTTTGCGATGTACTATCTGATCACGTTTCTTTTTAATCGCGCCTTGAGCGTCGCGCTTTATATTTGCGCCGGTATATTCAACGTAAGCGGCATTTGTGCGTTGATCCTTACCTCGCGGTATTTCAAAAAGTTTAACGCGTGGCTTAAAGAAACGAAGAACATCGACCGAAAGTCGAACGAGCAAAATATTTTGGATAAATAATATGGACGCAAATAGGTGGTTGATTCTTATATATTCGGTTTTATGTTTTCTGTTCGTTTTACCGCCTATCGATTTTCTCGGTGGGAATAACGGACAAGCGACTAATTATTTTAATGACCATTTTATAGTTCCGCCCGGTTCGGTGTGGGAGAAGTTCGGAATTGTGCCGCCTAACCACGTGTCGAAAGTTTACAGAGTAAAGAAAAACAAGCGCAAGCCTCATACTCCCGCAGGGAAGAAGAAAATAAGAAAGTTTTACAGTTGGTTCGAAATAATACCGAGAATGATCACGCTGGCGGTGCTATTACTTTCGTTGCTCGTGATATTCGTGCCCGCTCTATCTTTTGTCGTTGTCTTTTGGAAATGGCTGGTAGTCGTAGAGTTCTTTTTATCTGGTTTTCTGTATATTTCTATTAGAATTGTGTATAGGATAATGTAATAGGTTTATTTTCTCAAATTTCCACCCCCGCTCCGGTGTTCGGAGCGGGAGTGTTTTATAATGCGGGTATTATAATAGTGACGCGCGCACGGGCGCGGTAAAGAAGTCGCAAAGAGGCTTGTCGCATACGACGTAATCCACGTCGTTTACGGACGCGAGCTTGAATGTCGACTTCGAGCCGAGTTTCGTGCTGTCGCACAAAAACACGCGTTTCGTCGAATTTTTCATCATCAGTTGTCTTACGCGGTTTTCTTCGTCGTAGCAGTCGTAAATCATACCGTCTTCGTCGAGCGCCTGAGACGAGAAGAATACCGCGTCCGCGTGAATGGCGTTTATCGTTTCCTGCGCGAAGCTCCCTACCAGCACGTTGCGGTTGGGCGGCGAGAGCATTCCGCCCGTCGAGTAAACGTCGATATGATAGCGCGTAAGGCACGAGAGCGAATCGAGTCCGTTGGTTATGACTTTGAGTTTCTTAAAGCCCGACAGGTATTCGGCAAGGTAGTACGCGGTAGTCGAGCCGTCGATAAATATCACGTCGCCTTCGCTTATAAGACTAACCGCCTTGCGCGCGATAGCCTTTTTGAGTTCGATATTGCGGTGCGTGCGCATGGCAAACGGCACTATCGACTTGTCGCCGCTGAGCAAAGTCACGCCGCCGTAACTGCGCTTGACTATTCCCTTCGCCTCAAGCTTGTTGAGATCGCGCCTGACCGACGAGGGACTGACGTGAATGACCGCGGCTATCTGCTCGACGGTGGCGTAGTAGTTGTTCTCCTGCAAAAGCGTCAGAATTTCGTTTTCTCTTTCTTCGTTAAACATATTATCTCCCCGCGCGTTTTGCGCCGTTTTGCGTTATGTTGCGCGTAGTTGCGCGTTGCGGACAAATTTTGCGCGTTGTTGCGCGTTTTCATTATATCATACGCGCGCGGCAAAGTAAACCGTTTTTTATTTTTTCGCGCCGTATTCCGCTCGTTTTACGCGCGAAAACTATTGAAAAAACTTATCCGCTGTGATATAATAAAGAAAAAGGAGTTTTTTATGGATGTTTCCGCTGCGGTAGCGCGGTTGCCTTTTTACAAGGACCTTAGCGCCGACGAAAAAGACGACATTTTGCGCGGCAGTTATTTCAAGTCGTGCAAAAGGGGCGACGTAATTTGCGGAGCGGGCGTGGAGTGCCTGGGAATGATCAAGGTGCTTTCCGGCGAGATCCGCGCGTTTTTGCTTAGCGAAGAAGGGCGCGAAGTCACGCTCTACAAGGTGGCGGCAGGCGACGTTTGCGTGCTTTCCGCTTCGTGCGTACTGCGCCACATAAGTTTCGATACGCAGATGGTGGTAAGCCGCGACTGCGAATTGCTCATAGTCGCCGCCCCGACCTTCAAGCGCGTTTCCGAAACGAACCTTGCCGTCAAGTGCTACGTGTACGAAGTGACTACCGAAAGGTTTTCGCAGGTCATGTGGTCGATGCAGCAGATATTGTTCGAAAAACTCGACGTGCGCCTTGCGCGCTTTTTGCTCGAAGAAGCGGACAAAAACGGCAAACTCGTCGTGTATATGACTCACGACGAGATAGCCCGCCAGATCTCTTCCGCCCGCGAAGTAGTGGCGCGTATGCTCAAGATTTTCGCCTCCGACGGCTTAGTCGATACCGCAAAGCGCGGCGAAATAACTATCATCGACCGCCCCGCCCTCGAGAGTATGGCGAAATAAACGATAATAAAATAAGACGGCGCCGCGCGGCGTCGTCTTTTCGTATATTTTATTCTTTGTTTTCGTTGAGTTTTTCGGCGTTGCGGATACCGATGAGAAGTTTCGTCGCTTTGCCGTACCCGGGGTTTACGGCGAGGCATTCGTTAAGGTCTTTTTCCGCGCCGCTTACGTCCATAAGAGCCAACTTCGTAAGCCCCGAAAAGTACAGAAAATCCGCGTGATGCTCGACGGAATTGCCTACGGCGTCGTCGATAATGCGCATATTTTCCTGCAAGAACATTTTTCTGTCCACACCTTCAAGACTCGCTCCGTATGTCGCGCGCGCCGTAACGTCGAGAAGAAGCAGGTCTTCGTCGTCCGGGTATGCCGGGACGTACGCGTCCGCCATAGCCGTCGCCTTGGCGAAATTGCCTTGTCCTATCAGTTCGTTTATGCGCTCGTTGTAGCGCGCCGTGCCGTTCGGTTTTTCGTTGCGCCAGCGGATATACGGCAGATACCAGCCGCGAATCAGCGGATCGTCGTCGAGGTCCGTTTCGTCCACGTAAACGTCGTCGCCCTCGTCGGTATGCAGCAGCGCTCCGAAAACCGCGTCCGTATGCATCTCTTCGAGCAGCGCGTCGTAAAGGTCGTGTTCGACCGGCGCGCGCAAAACGAATATATACGGAATATAGGCAAACCATTTCGCTTTTAGTTCGAGCGGGATGTTTTTCAGCGACACGATAGCGTAGCAAAGCTCGTACAGCGTGAGTTTTTGGGGCAAAACGAATCGCGGATCGCCCTTGTTTTCTTTCGCTTTTTTGAAGAAATAGTTAGAGCCGAGGTCGTACTTGTAGTACGTTTTGCCGCTCGCCTTGTCCGGAAGAGCGAAAACGCCGTCCTCGTCCTTTTCGCTTATCGTGGCGAAGAAAATTACGCCGTATTTTTCGAGTATCGCGGACGGATAATAAAATTCGCGGTTATCGAACAGACAGCGGAACGAGTACAGGGAGTACAGCAAATCTCTTTTGCGTTCTTCGCTCTCGCCGCTCTTGTCTATTACGCGGTAAGTCGCCCTTACCGTGCGGGTAAAGCCTTCGAAATAATCCTTTTTTTCTTCTTTGGACGTGTAAAGTCTCGGTTCTCTTGCCATAATGATCCCTCGATTTGAGATAGTACGCTTTCGCAGAGGCGGATTTGCCTCTATGGGGTATTATATCACAAAATCCCGCCGAGCGCAACGGTTAAAAAGCGTTTTTGCGCTTGCTTTATGCGACTTAGCCGTGATATAATTAAATAAAGTTATTACGTTTTCACTTTGTTATCACTTTTTTAATATTGTATTATTACTTTGCGGTAATATAATCTCTTACATCAAAAAAAGCGAGGAAATCTATATGTCCAGGATTCTTATCGTCGACGACGAGGACAAAATCAGAGAAGTCATCAAGGAATACGCCGAGTTTTCCGGCTACGAAACCGACGAGGCAAAAGACGGAATGGAAGCCGTTACTAAAGTCGTGCAAAACAAATACGATCTTATTATCATGGACGTAATGATGCCGAAGCTCGACGGGTATTCTGCCGTTAAGGAGATACGCAAAACCGCTTCCACGCCCGTCATTATGCTGTCGGCGCGCGTCGAAGAGTACGACAAACTTTTCGGCTTCGAGATAGGCGTGGACGACTACGTGACCAAGCCTTTTTCGCCCAAGGAACTTATGGCGAGAGTGGGCGCCGTTCTCAAACGGAGCGGAGCGCAAAAACGCGAGATCATCAAGAGCGACGGGCTCGAGATCGATATCGCGGGCAGAAGCGTTTACGTCGACGGCAAAAAGGTAGAAATGACTCCCAAAGAGTACGAACTGCTGTTTTACCTCGTCGAAAACAACGGCATTGCCATTTCGCGCGAAAAATTACTCAGCAACGTCTGGGGATATGACTTTTACGGCGACGACCGCACGGTGGATACGCACGTCAAAATGCTTCGTTCGTCGCTCGGCAAGTATCGCGACAAAATAATCACTCTCAGGGGTTTGGGATACAAAGTTGAACTCTGATAAGACGGACAAATCCAATAAACGCGGTAAATTTTTCAGAAGCATAACGTTTCACGGCTGGCTGAGTTTTATATTGCTTACCGTCCTTATTATAGGCTTTATGGCGGGCGCGCTGACTATCGCCAACGCTTTTTCGTACCTTCACGAAAAGACCGAATCGGTCAAGACTTCCGCGCGTTACGTGATTTCGCAGTATCCCGAATCCGACGCCGCGCCCGATCGCGACAAGTTCCGGACGACCGTGCAGACCGTGGAGGCGCAGTCGCATTCGCGCGTATTCGTTTTTACGCTTCCCTCGGACAAACAAGTTTCGCAGTGTACGTATTCGGACGTGACCGCGGTGGCGGGATACGAGCCGACCGAACGCGACGAAAGCAAATTTACCGCCGCTTTTTTCGAAAAACTCGCCGCGGCGAAAGACAGGGATATTTTCTCGATAGTAAGATCGCGCAAAGAAGTCGGAGGCAACGAGATCACCGTCGGCGGAGTCAGAACCGTCGGCGACGAAAAAGTTTACTTTATGATCTCGTCGCTCAACGTAGGCAAAGATTTCGGCATAACGTTTTTTTATAACGTCTTTATTTATGTGGCGATCTTTACGCTTATATTGTCGGTGTTTTACGCCGTGGTCGTGTCGAGGCTTGTGGCGGCGCCGCTCGTGCAGTTCAGCCGCGACGTCAAGAGTATCGGGGAAACGGGCAAACAGCTTTCGACTTCCAATCGCTATTCCGAACTCGACGATTTGGCCATAGCCATCAACGAATCCGAGAGCGAACGCAAAAAGTCCGAAGAATTCCGCCGCGACCTTATGGCTAACGTTTCGCACGATATGCGCACGCCCCTTACAATGATCAAGGCTTACGCCGAAATGATCCGCGATCTTTACGGCGACAACGAGGCAAAACGTACCGAACACTGCCAGATAATCATCAACGAGGCGGACACGCTCAACGCGCTCGTTACCGACCTGCTCGATCTGTCGAAGATCCAGGCCGGAATAGTCGAATTCGACGTCAAACCCTGCTGCGTCAACGACGTTGTCAGGACGGTTTTGGAGCGGCTCGATATTTTCAGCAGCCGCGACGGTTACGAATTTATCGTCGACTGCGACGAAAAATGCGTCATCGAGTGCGATTATAACCGTATTCAGCAAGTAGTCTACAATCTTATCGCCAACGCCATCAACTATACCGGTAAGGACAAAAAAGTTTTCGTGTCGGTAAAGCGCGTGGACGGCAAAGTCCGTTTCTCCGTCCGCGATACCGGCAAGGGGATCAAAAAGGACGAGGAGGCGCTTATTTGGGACCGCTATTATCGCGCCAAGCAAAGTAAGCGCAAAGTCGCCGGCAGCGGTATAGGGCTCTCTATCGTCCGCAGTATCCTTATACAGTCTTCCGCTCGTTTCGGCGTGATCGGGAACGAGGGCAGCGGAGCGGAATTCTGGTTTGAGTTCCCCGAATATACAAATGAGTAATATTTCACACTTCTAACACCGTACCCACATAATTTCAACACACAATAGCATTATATTTATAGACGATATAAGTAATCTTATATCTCACATTTCTTCCTTTATTTAACGTAATGGGACGTCGCGAGACGTCCCATTACGTTTTTTCGGCGGCAATATGGGGTGTGATGCTTTGTTAAAGAGGGTTTCCGCTCGATTGCGTACATTTTAGTACGCGCACTTCGCGGGAGCCCTCTTTGCCGCGCCTGCCACCCCATCTTGCCGCCGAAATTCGGCGCGAATAAGAGACGCATCTCATTGCCAGCCATCACAGCCGACCTCGGTCACGCGCCCCTTATCGTGGGAGTCTTGCCTCGTCTTGCTCGCATCTTGCCGCCGAAATTCTGCGCACGTACGCGCACTTCGCGTGAGCCCTCTTTGCCGCGCCTGCCATCCCATCTTGCCGCCGAAATTCTGCGCGAATAATAGGCGCATCTCATTGTCAACCATCAGCCGACCTCGGTCACGTACGCGTAGTACGCTCCCCTCGTTTGGCTTTTGCCTTCCGCGGCCTGCTTGCTTTTTCACGTCGAAACACTTTTCAATTACAGTCGGAGTCGTTCCGCGCCCCTGTTGTCATTCCGAACGCAGTGAAGAATCTACGGACTTTGTTTTCGTACTCGCCGATGCAAAAATCCGCGGCTTGCCCCTATACGGCACCCGCGGATCCCGCGCTCTTTCCTTTCTCGTAGCGGATCGCGCCGCGAAGGATATACGGCGTTAAGGCGTTCGTTCCGTCGCGACGGCGGAGCGGCGGCACAAAAAAAGAAAATAAAATAAAACAAAAAAAACTGTTTACATTTGGTTTTTGCTGTGGTATAATAAAGATACGAAATTCTTAAAAAGGAGTTAAAATCATGGCAAAGAGCGATTACTTTGGACTTAGCAGACTCGTAAGCCTTATTCTTGCGATCATTCCCTTTACTGCGTGGATCTGCGGCGTAATTACGAGATTCTCTGAAGGCAAAATCGTTGCGGGCATCATTCGTATTTTCGGCGGATGGCTTGTATGGATCCTTGACCTTATTTTCATGATCCTCAACGGTTCGATTTTGAGACTGCTTAACATTTAACGACTGAAGAAAAACGGTTCGCTTAGTGCGGACCGTTTTTCTTTATGCTTTCTATTTTCTTCCGGTCGAACCGAAACCGCCTTCGCCGCGCGACGTTTCGCTGAGCGATTCGCTCTCGACGTACTCGCATTTAAGGTAAGGCGCGACCACCATTTGAGCGATCCTCTCGCCCGGCTCTATCGTTTGAGGGTCGGAAGAGTGGTTGTGGAGCGCGACTTTGATTTCGCCGCGGTAATCGCTGTCTATTACGCCCACTTTATTGGCGGGAGCAAGTCCGCGTTTGCAGGCGAGTCCGCTGCGCGCGTAAACGAGTCCCACGTAGCCTTCGGGGATCTCGGTGGCGATACCGGTGCCGGCAAAATACGTTTCGCCGGGGTTTATCGTCGCGCTTTCGCCGCAGTAGTACAGATCCGCGCCGGCGGCGAACTGCGAGCCGAGCGTGGGAGAGTGAGCGTTTTCGTTGAGTTTTTTGAATTTGATTACCATAACCGATCCTTATTCGGGCAGCTCGAACAGAACGACCGAGCCGCTTTTGAGAGTTTTTTGCATATCGATAAGCCGTTGGTTTGCCGAGCCGCGGAACTTGAGCATAACGCTCTTTTGCTCCTCGACGAACGGCCCGTCCACGAGTACCGTAGTGTAAGACAAGATTTCCTTGACTTGTTCGAGTTCCTCGCCCGTGCGGCTAAGCAGGTTTTCGAGCGTGTAGCCCGAATATATCCACAGATCCTTGCCGAGATTTACGTATCTGCGCAGGAATTTAAGGACCGCGGGAACGTTTTGCGGCGCGAGCGGTTCGCCGCCCAGAAGCGACAAGCCGCGGATAAAGCGCGGCGAAAGCATTTCGAGAAGGCGATTTTCGACCTCTTCGGTAAAAGGTTCGCCGTAATCGAAAGGCCACGCCTCTGAATTAAAGCAGTTTTTGCACCTGTGCGGACAGCCGCTGACGAAGAGCGAAACGCGCACCCCGAGACCGTTGGCAATATCGTAATTTTTGATAGTGGCGTAGTTCATTTCTTGATTATCAACCTATACGAGTCGTACCAGTCCACGACTATACGTAATTTTTCGCGGCTCACGAACGATCCGCCGTTTACGAAAAGATCGTACATTTTATTTTCTTCCGCGTTGCGCTTTTCGGGCGGCGGGAGTTGTTTTGAAAAACTCGAAAAAACCATTTGCATTTTTACCTTGTTTATACCCGTGAGTTTGCTCATGTCGAAGCCGCCCTGAAGGTAAAAACACGGACACGAAAAGCCGTTGGCAGAGCGGATGTCGTGCGTGACCGTCGCCGTAGGCGAGCCCATGCCGACCGCGCAAACGGCAATGATCCCGAAGTGCGACGTAGCGGATCTGAGACCTTCGACTTTACCGCCGTTGAGCCAGCCCATGTAGATTATTTCTTCGCCCTTTTCGAGAGACTTTTTGGCGTCGGAAAGCGGCAGGGCGGCGATCTGCAACTCCTGAGAGAGCATCTCGGCGTACTGCTTTGTGAATCCGGTTGCCGACGTGTAAACGATCTTCATGTTCCGCACTCCTTTTTTTTAATTTTAACACATTAACTTTGACGTGTCAACATAATATCGAAAAAACGCGCAAATCCCGACGCCCTAGAGGCGAAAAGCGAATTACGGTTGACCTTTTCGCCCCGTCGTGCTATAATCTAATCATGAACGCAGTAGAAAGAAAAATCAAACACTTGCGCCGTCGTTTCGGATTCGAAGACGAAGAATTGATCGAAATACGAAAGATGTATTCCGGCGAGTTTTTCGATCCGCGGGACAAGGGGTACTTAAAACTTCTTGAGCTTTCGGCTCAGCTGTGCGAAAAGTATAACGCGATAGGCAAAGGCGTATCCGGCAAGAGCCTTTTTTTCCACGCCGGCATAGGGCTTAAGAAGAAAAAAATTCTCTCGCTCCTTTTCCCGATCAAAGGCACTCTTTCGTCGGTGGGGCAAAACCTTAGTATGGTGATCGGTTTGGTCGATTTTCTCGGCAAAGGCTACGTAAACCGCGGCGCGACTTTCGACAAAACCGCGCTCGTAACTTGCGGCAATTTCACGGTTTTCGCCAACGGCGTGACGGTCAGCGGTCGGCCTCTTACGCGCGAAGACGGCAAAGTCAAGCTTGCGACCGTAAAAATAGGTTCGGACACGTGGTTGTGTTCGGGTTCGAGAATAAGCGCGGACGTCGGAGACAGGGCGGTTATCGCCGCCGGCGCCGTTCTGGACCGGGAGGCGATAGCGGAAACGTTGTATATAGGGCGGCCCGCCAAACCCGTTTCGTCCGTTTACGATCGCGGCGAAAAAGACGGCGAGGCGTGGAGCAAAGAACGTATCGACGATTTGATAAAGTATTACCGCAAGATCGGTCTCGGCGGAAATTTCGGCCAGCTTCGCCGCGCGCTCGAGGGCAAACAGTTCAACACGGTTTCGGTTTCTTTGGGCAAGGCGTATATGTATGCTCATTCGCTGTGCGCCGAGTACGACGGCGAAAACGTAAGCGCGGGAAGAAAGAACGAGATACTCGATATTCTCTTTCCCGGTCACGGTAAGAATTTTCGCGTAGACGGAAATATGTTCGTCGACCTTCCGGGTACGGTGAGCGTCGGCGACGACGTAAGCATAGGCAAAGGTTTTTGCGCAGCGGGTAAAGTCGAGATAGGCAGCGGAGTAAAGATAGGCGACGACGTATCGTGTTTCGCTTCCGGTCACGGACTGACTCCCGACGGCAGGCGCGTGAGGTTTACTCTGAAAAACGGTCTTTACGGTCCCGCGCGGCTGGATAGCGTCAGTATTGCCGACGGCGTAAAGATAGGCGCGGGAGCAATTATCGTGCCGGGCGCCGACGTAAAGCGGGATGTTCCGCCGGGCGCTTTGGCGGTCGGGACCAAAATTATACTTTAATAACGGCGAATAGAACGCCCGAAAAGATTTTTAACGGCGAAAATCGCGTTTTCGGACCGAAAACGCCGTCAAAACCCCTGATTCTCTCACGGAGAGAGTCAAAAATTCGGATTCTCTTGCCGCGCGCCTGTAAAATCATTTACAATATTTGTATAATTGTATAAGATTTACCGTTTTTTTGCCTCCCCGGCCGGGAGGCTTTATTTTTTGCTATGAGATTTTTGTCGGCGCTATCGTCGCAAAATACCGTTTTCGGACGTCGCGGAATGCGCCGTTACGCGAAAATCCGGCGACTCTCCTGAGAAGAGAGTCAGTTTTTGATATTCTCGCGGCGCGTTTTTATATTCTATGGGCGCAAAGAAAAATCGGAGAATTATTAGGCGCGGTTTTCTCTTGAATATTGCGGCGGATTTTGCTATACTCATTAGCGTGGAGGCAAAGTGGAAAAAGGCGAAAAGACAATTTATTACCGCGACCTTGCCGGCGACGAATTTTCGAAGGCTAAAATCACGCCGCGCGTAATCGACGAAAAATACGTCTACGTGCGTAAGAATCCCTTCTGGTATATCAGCAGGTTTTTTTGGTATCGTCTTATAGCTATGCCGATAGGCTTTTTCGCTTTTCGTTGTCGCTTTCATCACAAGATAGTAGGCAGAGAAAAGCTTAAGGCGGCGGGCAAAAGCGGTATTTTTCTTTACGCTAACCACACGCAGGAGACCGCCGACGCGTTTTTCCCGACTTACGCGGTTTTTCCCAAGTCGGTTTACGTCGTAGTCAACCCCGAAAACGTATCCATGAAGTTTTTCGGTCGTTTCACGCCGAGATTAGGCGCCTTGCCTCTTCCCGCGACGGCGGGAGCCGCCCGCAACTTTGTCAAAGCGGTCGACAAACGTATCGGCGAAGGCAAGTGCGTAACGATCTATCCCGAAGCGCATATCTGGCCGTATTGTACTTTTATAAGACCGTTTAAGAAAGGGTCGTTCAAGTACCCCGTAAAGCTCGACGCCCCCGCGTATTCGATGACAAACGTTTATTCCCGCACCAAGCGCGGCAAAGTAAAGATAACGTCGTATATCGACGGACCGTTTTACGGCGAAGGCAACGACAGGATGAGCAAGGAAAAAGACTTGAGCGACAAGGTTTATTCGGCGATGTGCGAACGGGCGAAACTGAATACTTACGCCCGCATAAACTACGAGCCCGCGGAGGCAAAAGATGATTAACTTACTTTATTGCGGCAATCACAAGGTGTTCGACGGCGTGCTGACTTCGCTTCTTTCGATAGTCAGACGCACCAAGACGAAAGAACCGTTTTGCGTTTACGTTTTTACAATGAACCTTACCCGTATCAACGCCGACTATACCGAGATAACGGACGAACAAATCGAATTTCTGCAATCGGTTATTTGCGGATATAATCCCCAAAACCGCGTGGTAAAAGTCGACGTAAGCCAATATTACGAGCGCGAATTCGGGTACTGTCCCAACGAGGGCGCGTACTGTTCGCCTTATACTTTACTCAGACTTCTTGCCGACACTTTCGATTTTATACCGGATAAGCTGTTGTATCTCGACGCGGACGTAATGTTTAACGGCGACATAAGGGAGTTGTACGATATAAACATCGACAAGTACGAATACGCCGCGGCGCGCGACAATTACGGAAAATACTTGCTTTACGGCGATTATATCAACGCCGGCGTAATGCTTTACAATATGGCGCTCGTTCGCAAGACCGGCTTGCTTACTCGGGCGCGGGAAAAAATGCGCTCCAGGAAGTATTTGTTCGCCGATCAGGACGCCGTTTATTACTCGACGACGAGCAAACTCATGCTCCCCCAGCGCTTCAACGATCAGAAATTTCTCAGGAAAAATACAGTGGTAAGACACTTTGCGAAACGGCTTTTCTGGCTGCCTTACCCGCACGTCGACAACGTTAAACAATGGCACGTCGACAAGGTGCGCAAAGTCTTTAAGTACAAGGTGTTCGACGACGTTCTGGACGAATACGTGTCCGTCAAAGAAAGTTACGAAAAATCTCACAACCAACCCGATGGAGGATCGACAAAAATGAATAACCCAGCCGTTAATCTGTTTTTCTCATGCGACGACGCGTATATTCCCATGCTGGCGGCGACCTTAGAGTCGATACGCGCCAACTGCGATAAAACCCGCGAGTACCGTATTCGCGTTCTTTGCGCGAACAACGTCAGCGACGACAACAAGCGCAGGATCACGTCTAACTTTTCCGCCCCCGGTTTTGTGGTGTCGTTCGACGACGTCAGCGACGCGATATCCGCGATAAACGCCCGACTTCACACCCGCGACTATTACAGCAAAACGACCTATTACAGGCTTTTTATTCCCCGCCTTTATCCGCAGGTAAACAAGGCGCTGTATCTTGACAGCGACATAATAGTGACCGGCGATATATCCAAGCTGTTCGACGAGGAACTCGGCGAAGCGTACGTAGGCGCTATACCGGACGGATCGGTCCAGCTTATAGGGCCGTTTAAGGACTACGTGGAGAAGCGCATCGGCGTAGGCAGTTATACCGAGTATTTCAACGCCGGCATATTGCTTATGAACCTCGAGGCGCTCCGCCGCATCGATTTCGACAAATTCTTTCTTGATTTCCTCACCAAGGTAACTTTCGACGTGGCGCAGGATCAGGACTACCTCAACGCGGTCTGCAAAGGCAACGTGCATTTCGTGCCAAAGAGTTGGAACGTAATGCCCATTTCGCCGCGCGCCGAGGGCGAAAAAATCGATCTTATCCACTTCAATCTTTCCTTCAAGCCGTGGCATACGGACGGAGTGAAGTACGAGGAAGAATTCTGGAAGTACGCCGACGCTTGCCCGTACTCCGGCGAGATCCGCCGCGTATATAACGAGTACGACAAGGCTTTGCAGGCGCGCGCGGAAGAGGAAACGCAAAACCTCATCGCGCTGTGCGTCAAGCAAGCCGCCGACGAAAAGGAAAACGAGAGGATCGCGCGCGTATTGCGCCGCCTCAACGAAAAATACGTGAGGTAATTATGGAAAAAGCTCAGGACAGGCTCGACGTCTTGGCTCGTATTGCCGAGCGCGAGAAGAGAGGCGAGTTCGACAAGGACGTAGAGGACGATCCGCCGTCGCGGACCATTATGCCCGGCGAAGTCGACTATATGCGCAAAAAGCTCGTCAGTAAGATAAAAACGAAATACGCGTATTTCGTCGCCCGCAGGTTTCTCAACAAGGCGATCAAAGACGGCGTTATCGTAGTCAAGGACGTGATCGGCGCGGAAAAATTCGCGGCGCTCAAGACCGGCGCGGTCATTACGTGCAACCATTTTAACGCGATGGACAGCTTTGCGATGCAAATATGCTACGACGCGTCCGGGCACAAAAAGCGCAAAATGTACAAGGTGATCCGCGAAGGCAATTATACGAGTTTTACAGGCTTTTACGGATTGCTTATGCGAAACTGCTATACGCTCCCCTTAAGCTCCAACGTCTCTACGACCAAGGAATTTATCACGGCGGTAAAAACGCTTCTTGCCAAGGGCAATTTCGTGCTTGTTTACGCCGAGCAGAGTATGTGGTGGAACTACCGCAAACCCAAGCCGCTCAAGAAGTCGGCTTTTAAGTTCGCCGTAGAGTCGTCCGTGCCCGTGCTCCCCGTGTTTATCACTATGGAAGACGGCGAAAAAATCGGTCCCGACGGCTTCCCGATACAGGAATACACCATTCACGTGGGCGATCCGATCTATCCCGATCCCGCCCTTACCAACGCCCAAAACGTCGACAAAATGTGCGACGACGACTATTTATGGTGCAAGAAGACTTACGAGGATTTTTACGGCGAGCCGCTTTCGTACTCGACCGACGAGGACAAGCTCCCCGATCAGATCAAAAGATTAGTCCCCCGCTCCTGACTTGCGGTCAACCGTAAAACCCCGCCCGAAATTCGCGGCGGGGAAAATAAATAAGTAAAAAAACACCCGCTTAAGGAGTCTTAAGCGGGTGAATTTATTACGTTTTACGCTTTGTTTACCGAGCCGAAAAGTTCCATCTTTTCTTTTACGGTAGCCTTGATAGCCTCAAAGCCGGGAGCGAGAAGCTTTCTGGGATCGAAGCCCTTGCCGGACTTATCCTTGCCCTCTTCGATATACTTTCTGGTAGCGGCCGCGAAAGCGAGCTGGCATTCGGTATTTACGTTTACTTTGCTTACGCCGAGATCTATCGCTTTGCGGACCATATCCGCGGGGATTCCGGTACCGCCGTGAAGCACGAGCGGCATTTTGCCGGTAAGCTTCTGAACCGCGTCGAGAGTCTCGAAGGAAAGACCTTCCCAGTTATCGGGATAAACGCCGTGGATATTACCGATACCCGCCGCGAGCATATCTACGCCGAGATCGGCTATCATTTTGCATTCTTTGGGATCCGCGCATTCGCCCTTGCCTACGACGCCGTCCTCAACGCCGCCGATAGCGCCGACTTCCGCCTCGAGAGAAATACCTTTTTCCCTGCATATTTTTACGAGTTCTTTGGTCTTGGCAATGTTTTCCTCGATAGGGTAGTGCGAGCCGTCGAACATTACGGACGAAAATCCCGCATCGATGCACGCGAGCGCGCCTTCGTACGAGCCGTGGTCGAGATGAAGCGCTACGGGAACGGTTATTTTAAGGTATTCGAGCATACCGTTTACCATGCCGACGATGGTCTTGTAGCCGCACATATACTTGCCCGCGCCTTCCGAAACGCCGAGGATCACGGGAGAATTGTTTTCCTGCGCGGTGATAAGGATAGCCTTAGCCCACTCGAGGTTGTTGATGTTGAAGTGACCTACCGCGTAATGGCCGGCTTTTGCCTTGTCGAGCATTTCTTTTGCCGAAACTAACATATAAAAAAACTCCTTTTTCTATGAATTCTACTCAATTATACAATTTTATTTCAAAAAGCGCAACAAAATAGAGGGGTAAAAAGAATTTTTTATTTTTATAAATTATTTACGTAATTTTCATAATCCTGACACACTACTATTGTACAATAAGTATGCTATAGTGGGACAGAATGTATACTTAAGCCCCGAAAGACCAAAAAAATACCAGAGAGGTGGCGTTATGGCAAAGAAAGAAGATATAAGAGTTACCAAGACGAAAAGAGATCTCCGCAAGGCGCTCGCCGCGCTTATGGAACACAAGGAATTCGATAAGATCACCGTTTGCGACATTTGCGAAGAGGCGATGATCAACCGAATGACTTTTTACAAGCACTACATGGACAAGTACGATTTGCTTTCAGACGTTCTCGATTATACGACCATGCAGCTCAGAAGCGAGCTTGCTACCGATAAGGCGAAGAAACTGTTTGAGGACGATCCGTCCGCGTTCTTCTCGTTCGCTATCGAGAGAATAGTCGATCTTTGCGCAGAGAAGGAAGCTTTTTTCCGCGTGGTTACCACGAGCGAAAATTCCGTGATCCGCCAGATGATCTACGACTCCATGCGTAAGGCTTTCGTCGAGTTTATCGGCGAATACTGCAAGGATCGCAAGAGCAAGTATCCGGTCGAAACTCTCGCCGTATTCCTTACCGGCGGGGTAAGCCATCTTACCGTTTACTCGCTCGTGTCCTCCGAAGACGGCAGGACGAGGCAGGAACGTATCGACGACTGCAAAAGTTTCTTCAAGGATTTTCTCTTCTCGGATCTTTTCTTCGAGTCCGAACCCGAAAACGCCGCCGAAATTTCTATGTAGCGCCGAGAAATCGATTTTCAATACCGTTTGTAAAAATAAGGCTTGTTTTATACGGGTCTTATTTTTTTTATTGACAAAACGTATCGGCGGGTAGTATAATTTTTTTAACGAAAC
>CACZPH010000135.1 GCA_902783025.1 uncultured Eubacteriales bacterium
ACCACGTCGTCGAGAGCGACGACTTGCAGGAGCGTGTCGACGAATTCGCCTTTCGCCTTGGTCTGGCGTATCGTCATCATAGTGGACGCGGGCGCGGTGGCGGATGCGAGCGCGGCGAGAACTATCGCGAACGCGAGCGGCAACCGCAAAACAAAGAAAGTCACGATAAATATCAGCAGCGACGCCGTCAGCGCTTCGAACAGCGTGATTATTATGACCTTGGCGCCGCTTTTTCTGAGAGTCGAAACGCGGAAAAATTCGCCCACGCCGAAAGCGATAAACGCGAGCGCTATGTCGGGCAGAAAGTCCATGCCGTCCACGACCGTTTTCGGCACGAGATCGAGTGCGAACGGGCCTATCAGGATCCCCGCGACGATATACGCCGTGACGTTGGGGAGTTTGAGTTTTTTCGTAACGCGCGTAAGCAAAAATCCGCTTGCCAGCATAATGGCGAGCGAGATAATGATTACCGGAACGTCCGAGCCGGTATTTTCGGTTATAACCTTGTAAAGATCGTTGAGCATATTTTCCCTGAAAGTTATTTACCGCTCCTTGAGCGAGCGAAATATAATATATATTTTATGCGGCTTTTCGCATAATGTCAACTTATAATATTTTTTATCGCAATAAATTTCCCTTATATTCATTTTTGCGCAGAATATGCTTTGGACGGCGAAAAGCGCGTTTGTCGCGCGTATCCGGCTTAAAGGGGCAGGGGTAAAGGCGCGTCGGCGGGGTTTTGAGGCGCGGAAAAACGCCGAAAACGCGGCGTATCCATAAAAATTATTTTTCGGCATATAAATATACTTTATTCTCTTTTTTTGTTTTGTGCGCCAACTCGATAAAAAACCGCAATTTTTACGCCGAATAAAGCATTGACAAGCGCGTTTAATAAGCGTAAAATGTACTCTCGTACGGAGATTTTACTATGACGGAATGGTTTTTGAGTTTATTTGAAGGTAAGTCGACTTTGTTTATCATAGGACAGATTTTAGGCTTTGTGATAATGGTCGAAAACCTCTTTATTTTCTTCCAGCAGTCGCGCGACAGGGTACTTGTTTTCAAGTTTATTTCGGACGTGCTGAGCGTTACGCAGTACGCGCTGTGCGGCGCGTATTCGGGCATGGCGGTACAGGGCGTAGCTCTGGGGCGCGAGGTCGTGTTTTACAACCGCGGCAAGAAGAAATGGGCGAGCCGTATATGGTGGCTGTATTTCTTCCTCGTCCTCACTTGCGCCGCGCCGTTTATCACTTCGGCTATCGCGGGCGTAAAAGTCTTTTCGCCGATGTGGTTTTACAACTTCCTGCCCGCCGTCGGCAGCGCCTTCGCGGTGATCGGCTTTTACAGCGAAAACGTCGCTATCACGCGCCTGTTTAACTTTATCGCCGCGTCGCTGTGGCTCGTCTACGACATAATCACCGTCAACTATATCGCCACTATCAACGCTATCATCAATCTCGTTTCGGTATTAGTGGGCACTATTATATCGATAGTGCGCGCGCATAAGGCGAAAAAATCCGCCGCAAGCGAAAATGCCACCGCACCCGAAGCCGCCGAAGAAGGCGCCGAAGCGACAACCGAAGAAGGCGACGACATAGTGGACGAAACCGAACTCCCGTCCGCTCATGACAAAGACGACGCCACGGAAGAAGTTTCCGCCGACCCGCAAGTATAAATAATCGATAAACAAAACCGCTCACTTTCGAGCGGTTTTTCTTTTTTTGTTTATTCTCGATATCCAGTCGTCTAAGAATGTTTCGGGTTCTTCCCCGTGAGCCGCCAAAAGTTTCCCCATTCTTTCCATTGTGGGCAATAGTTGCTCGTCGTATTGGTCAAAATCTTCCATAATTTTGTCCATATCTTTCAGTGAAACAAGAATTCTTTTTTCTCTATTCTCAAAGTCATAATTAAGGCTTCCGAAAAAAGCTTCTAATCTATCTAAATAAAGTTTTATTTCGTCCTCCCATAGCTCGCCGAAAATTTTTCCGCTACCATCTTTGCCGGGTATCATTACCATAGAATAAACAAGACGGTTAAGGCGCTTAAAGGTATCGTGCCACGTAAAAGAATTGTCGTCGCTCGTTTCCTTTCCGAAGACGATATAGTCAAGCGAAATATTGTATATTTCCGTAAAACAAATGAGATTGTCGATTTTGGGAAGAAAGTCGCCGCGCTCGTATCTTCTCAAGCTTTTTTCGTCGATTTCAATATAATACTCATTACACATTTTGTCAGCTAATTGTTCAAGGGTAAAATGCTTTGTTTTTCTTAATTCTTTTAGTCTTTTGCCTATTGCTTTTTTAAGTTTTTCATCAATCGCTATCATTTTATTTCTCCTTTATCGTATTGTTGGCATTATTATAGCACAAAGCGGACATTTTTGTCCACTCAATACACTTGCCGCGCCCTTAAAAGTTTTTTCCTTTTATTTTATAATGAAGAAAAAATAAAAAAAGGAGAAGAAAAAAATGGCAACAAAAATCGGCGCCGGCGGACACCGGCAAAATTACGATCCGCGTACCGGAAGATACGCAAAAACGACCTTTCCGGGTTTGGTTAAACTGCCGCCCACACGAAAAGAAAAAGCGCAACGAAGGGAAGAGTTGCGACGACTCGAACTCTTTAACCGAGCTAAAAAAAGCAGGGACAAATACGTTTTTGAGGTTTATTTAGCAATAGAAAACGAACTACCCGGAGAAGTGTGTTTGGTAAATGATTTTAGATTTGATACAACCATTAACAATGTGAGAGAACTTGACATTGTAACTAAAAAATGTATAATAGAAATCAAGGGCGGAACAGGATCTAGAAACACTCATCAACTTCTTGCTCAAAAACGATTTGCAGAGATGAAAAAGAAACAGCATGTGCTTTTTGCCCCGGAAATTAGTTATAGAAACGAGGGGCGTTATAAAAAACACGGAATAGAAATAAAAAGAGATATAAAAACACTAATTCAATTTATTAAGGAGAATAAGCAATGAGAGATATATTTTTATTTACAAGCAAGCCGATGGACTTTGCCGAATGTGAAAAGGTCATCAATGCGAGCATCAGGCACGTCGTTTCCGAACCGGATATAAACAGATTTCGGTCTACGAGCAAAAACCACTGGTACTTTACAATAGAAAACGGTAATATTTACGATGAGGTGACCGAGGAAGACTATACCGACAACCCGGGATATATCAGAGAGCTTGACGATTGGGCGGCTAAGATCCCCGTCAAAGATCCGTACATTAACAGACTTGAGTCTTATCGTAGTATCGACGTAAAAAGGCTTGTGGCGGCGCTGGTAACAATCTATCCCGACCTTTACGTCAACGTTGACGACGACAATTGGTACGGCACCGCGCAGGAGTATATCGATACCGAGTTCGATTACTAAAACCCGATATAGATTATGAAAATAACGGTATTGTTGTAAAAAAGACAATAATAATTTAATAAATTTCATTAGGGAGAACGAAAAATGAGGGACTTTCACTTATTTACCGCTAAGGAAGTTTTTGCAAAGGACTGCTTGGATAGTTTGCAAAAGGAAATAAAAAACGTAAAACTAAACGGGGAAGCTGATATTTGGATAGACGGAAAGAGTAGGTCTTTCATTTGGTTTGATAACGCTAGACTTGAAGACTTTTTTGTTGATGACATTGACGAGTTTTGCAAGAAGATACCGATCAAAGAGCCCTATGCGAACCATGTGGAATCTCATAGGTCGATAGACGTAAAAAGAATATTGACAGTACTTATGAAAGCCTATCCCGAATTATACGTTTATGCTGATGATAATACGCAGTTTTTCGGCACCGCGCAGGAGTATATCGATACCGAGTTCGATTACTAAAACCCGATATTACCAAAACGCTCGCTTTGCGGGCGTTTTTGCTTGTTTACGATTGACCTTTTCGCGCAAAAAGTGTATAATGGTATCAAATCCATACAGGAGCAAGCATAATGGGAATATTCTATGACAAGACTATCGGGACTTTCTTTCTCGAGAGCAAGGACGTAACTTACGCGTTTCGCGTGACGCGGTTCGGGTTTTTGGAGCATTTATACTTCGGTAAGCGCGTTGCGCGCGAGGACCTGTCGCACGTCGAAGCGCTGATCGGCAGAGGTCAGGAAAACGTCCTGCCGGACTCGGAAAAGCGTATTCATTCGCTCAACCAGTATCTCAACGAATGCCCCACTTACGGCAGGAGCGACAACCGCGAAAGCATGCTCGCGGTATGCGACGACCGCTATTCGCGCATAAGCGAGCTTAAGTACGTTTCGCACAAAATTCTTCCCGCAAAGCCCGCGATAGACGGAATGCCGTCCTCGCGCGGCGGCAAAACTCTTGCCGTAACTCTCAAAGACGCGCTTAACGGCAGCGTAGTAACGCTTTTTTATACGGCGTACGACGACGTTCCGGTCATTACGCGCCGCATGGAGATAGAAAACAAAGGCAAAAAGCCGCTCGTAATCACCCGCGCGTACTCGGCGTGTCTGGACTTATGCGACGACGACTGGCAGGCGCTTTCGCTGTACGGAGCGTGGGCGCGCGAGAGGTTTATCGACCGCACGCCGCTCCATCACGGAATATGGGAAATAGACTCCAAACGCTGTTCGTCTTCCGGTCAGCTCAATCCTTTCGCCGCGCTCGTGCGGCCGCACACCACGGAAGAAAACGGCGAGGCGATAGGCGTAAATCTCGTATACAGCGGCGACTTTACCGTCAAAGCGCAGGTCGATCAGGACGAAACGACGAGATTGCTCGTCGGAATCAACGACTACGACTTCGAGTGGACGCTCGGCAAAAACGAAAAGTTCTCTACCCCCGAAGCGGTATTCGTTTACTCCGCGGACGGCTTAGGCGGAATGAGCCGCGCTTTCCACGACTTTTATCGTAATTATCTCATCAACGACAGGTTCGTTTACGCGGCGCGCCCGATCGTCATCAACAACTGGGAGGCTACGTACTTCAATTTCGACAACGAAAAGCTCTGCGCGTTTATCGACAGCGCCAAGGGCACGGGCATAAATACTTTCGTGCTCGACGACGGCTGGTTCGGCAAACGGAACAATGACAAAGCGGGGCTCGGCGACTGGTTTATCAATACCGACAAGTTAGAAGGCGGGCTCACTACCGTAATAAATCACGCGCACGAGAGCGGACTGAAGTTCGGGCTGTGGTTTGAGCCGGAAATGATCAACGTCGACTCCGATCTTTACCGCGAGCACCCCGACTGGATAGTCGCTTTGCCCGATCTGAAACCCTGCGCGGGCAGAGATCAGCAGATACTCGACCTTACCCGCAAGGAAGTGAGGGAGTACGTCATCAAGGTCGTGTCCGATATTCTCAAAAACAACGCTATCGATTACGTCAAGTGGGATATGAACCGCACTATGACCGAAAACTTCTCTCAGGCGCTCGGCGAAAAGAACAAGGCGATGCACCACAGATACATTCTCGGCTTGTACGAGATATGCGAAGCGCTCGTAAACGGCTTTCCGCATATTTTCTTCGAGGGCTGCGCGAGCGGCGGATGCAGGTTCGATCCCGCAATGCTGTATTACTTCCCGCAGATTTGGACGAGCGACGATACCGACGCGTATATGCGCACGCTCATTCAGTACGGCACGTCCTTGTGCTATCCGCTCTCGGCAATGTCGTGCCACGTCGCGGCTTGTCCCAACCATCAGACGGGCAGAAACACGCCTTTTGCTTCCCGCGCCGATATAGCGCACTTGGGCGCCACCGGGTACGAACTCGATCTTACCAAGTTTACTGAAGAAGAACTCGAAGAAGTCAAGGCGCAGGTAAACAAGTATAACGAAATGTCCGATCTCGTGCTAAAAGGCGATTTGTACAGGCTCGCAAGTCCCTTCGAGGGCAACTATTTTGCCGAGCAGTTAGTGAGCAAGGACGGAAAATTCTCGCGTATTACCGTAATGCGCAACCTCAATCTCCCCAACGGTATCGCTTTCCGCGTGTACCCCAAGGGGCTCGACGAAAAAGCGGACTATTACGTGTCTTCGCTCGGCCGCGCGCTCAAGGGCGCGACCATTGCCGGCGCGGGACTCGTCGTAAACTTCGACCGCGGCGATTTCGTGACGACGACCATAGACCTTACGAGAAAGTAAAGCGAAACGCGGCGGAACGGAAACTCCGCCGTTTTTCGAAAAAATCTCAAAAACGCTTGACTTAAAGCGCGCTTTAACTTTTATAATTATCTCATAAGCGTATTTTGATTAAGATAAGGAGCGAAAATGAATAAGTTTTTTCCCGAAGTAAACAAGAATTTCGGCTTCGGCTGTATGCGTTTTCCTACCGCCGGCGGCAAGATCGACGAAAAGCAAGTGTGCGAAATGTTCGATCTGTTCCTTAAGAGCGGATTTAACTATTTCGACACAGCGCACGGATATCACAGGGGGCTGAGCGAAAAGGCTATCAAGAACTGCCTTACTTCGCGCTATCCGCGCTCGGCGTACGTGCTTACCGACAAGCTTACCGATCCGTATTTTAACAAACGGGAAGATATACGACCTTTCTTTATGCGCCAGCTTCAGACCTGCTGAACGGAGTACTTTGACTTTTATCTCATGCACGCGCAAAACGCGACCAACTACGAAAAATTCAAGAGATGCAAGGCGTACGAAACGGCTTTCGAACTCAAGAAAGAGGGCTATATACGCCACGTCGGCATTTCTTTTCACGACAGCGCGGACGTACTCGACAGAATTCTTACCGAGTACCCGCAGATAGAGGTCGTTCAGATCCAGTATAATTACGTCGATTACGACGATCCGGGCGTGCAGAGCAGACTATGCTACGAAACGTGCGTCCGCCACGGCAAACCCGTGATAATCATGGAGCCGGTCAAAGGCGGCACGCTCGTCAAACTCCCGCCCGAAGCCGACAAGATACTGCGTGATCTCGGACCTATGAGCAACGCCGCGTACGCGTTGCGCTTTGCCGCCACGCCCGAAAACGTGTTTATGGTGCTGTCGGGTATGAGCGATTTGGCGCAGGTGGAGGACAATGTGCGCTCTATGGGCGACTTTAAGCCCCTCGACGCGAAAGAGAGCGCGGCGATAGAAGAGGTCCGCAAGATAATTTTGAGTTCTTCCGCCATTCCCTGCACCGCGTGCAGATATTGCGAAGAAGGCTGTCCCAAAAGTATTCGCATTCCCGATCTGTTCGCCGACTACAACGCCAAGAAAATTTTTCACGACTGGAACAGCGACTGGTATTACGAGATACATACGCAGTCGGCGGGCAAGGCTTCGGACTGCGTAAAGTGCGGCAAATGCGAGCGGATATGTCCGCAAAAATTACCCATACGCGACCTGCTCGAAAGCGTCGCCAAAACTTTTGACTAAAGGAGAATTATTATGGAAACCACAAAAACAAGATCGTGCGTTTTTTCGAGTTTTAAGGCAAAAACGATCGCGCTTATCGTATCGATAGCGGCGTGCGTTGCGCTCCCGCACTTTTTTCACGCTTTGGGTGCGGTTACGGATATGGGAACGGCGCTCGGCGAAACGTTCCTGCCCATGCACATAGCGGTTTTTGCCGTCGCGTTGCTCGCCGGCCCGGTTGTGGGCGCGGTTTGCGGCGCGCTCTCGCCTCTTATCAGCTTTCTTATTACTCCGCTCACGCTTCACGCGCCTATGCCGACGCAGTTCATGCTTCCGTTTATGGTTATCGAACTCGCTACGTACGGAGCCGTTTGCGGGGCTTTCGCGGGCGTGAAAATGCCTGACGTGGTCAAAGTGCTTATTTCGCAGATAGCCGGAAGAGGCGTAAGGGCGGTGGCGATAGTAATAGGCTTTTACGCTTTCTCTTCGCCTATCGGACCCGCTGTAATATGGTCGAGCGTAGTCGCGGGACTTCCCGGCATTATCCTTCAGCTCGTACTCGTTCCGCTGTTTGTGTACTACGTAAAAAGTCAGGCAAATAATGAGTGATCTCGAAAGAGCGAAAAACGCGCTCGCTTCCGACTCTTCGATTACTTTGGCGATGTGTAAGGACGGCGTAGTCTTTACCGATACGCGCAAGGGCGTCGCCCCGCTCGTGGCGGCGGCAGAGAGCGGAGCGGACTATTCGGGCTACTGCGCCGCCGACAGAATAGTCGGCAAAGCGGCGGCTATGCTGTACGCTCTGCTCAAAGTAAAAGAGGTTTACGCCGAAGTGCTGTCGAAGCGCGGAGCGGAAACATTATCCCGTTTCGGTATAGCGTATTCGTATTCCGTAATGACGGAGTTTATCGTCAACCGCCGCGGCGACGGGGAGTGTCCGATGGAAGAGGCGGTAAAGGACGCGCCGGAGCCGAGCGAGGCTCTTGAGAAGATCAAAAACAAAATCGCTCTTATGAAAAAGGAAGCGGCAAAATGAAAAAAACTATTTTGATTTATTATTCTTTCTCCAACGGCAATACCGAACGCGTCGCGAATTATATCGCGTCGCGCGCCGAAATCGACGTTTTTAAGGTGGAAACGGTCAAGGAATACGGCGAGGACGTAAACGACGTCGGAGCCGCCGAGGTCAAGGAGAAGTTCGAGCCGGAGCTCAAGGAGATCCCGGACCTGAGCGAATACGAAGTCGTGATAATCGGCACGCCCACCTGGTGGTATTCGATATCTCCGGCGATACGCTCGCTGCTTAGCAAAGTCGACCTTACCGGCAAGACGGTGGTGCCTTTTACGACCAACGGCGGCTGGCCGGGACAAGCCATGCGCACGCTCCGCAAACTGTGCGCCAAGGCAAAGGAAATAGTCGAGCCCAAGGCGGTGCGTTTCGACTCTTCGGGCGGCGCGGTAATGAAGACTCCCCCGATCGAGGTGGTCAACTGGGCGAAGCGCGTGGTAAAAAACGTAATTAACGCTTCTTAAGCGCGTTTTCCGTTGCTTTTTCCGCTTTTTAGTGCTATACTTATGGAAAATCACGCGAGGGAAACACAATGGACAAGAAATTAGTTTTACTCATTTACGGAGCGTATTTGCTGCTGCTTTCGATCGTTACTTTTATCGCGTACTTTGCCGACAAGCAAAAGGCGAAAAAAGGCTCGTGGCGCACTCCGGAAAAGACGCTTTTGCTGCTCTCGTTTTTCGGCGGGGCGTTCGGGGGCTTTGCGGCGATGCAAATATTCCGTCACAAGACGACGGGCGAGCATTGGTATTTTACCGCGGTAAATCTTATCGGCATCGTTTTGCACGTCGCGCTCTTTTTGTGCGTGATTTTCGTGTTTAAGTTTTAGTCGTTTTCCGTCGCTTTTTACGCGGCGGATTTTGTTTTTCGAAGCGATATAGCGGATATTTCCGGCAAACGGTTTCGCTTTGCCGAAAAAAAATCATCTAAAGGAGAAATATTATGTACGCAAGTAAAGAAACGTTTATTACTCGCCCGCCGCAATCCTACGACGTGCCGATTCATTCGGGCGGATTCGTGGGCTGTCCGACTATTGCCGCGACCAAGAAAGGCAGGCTCTTTTTGGGCTGGTACACCGGCGGAAACACCGAGCCGCATATCGACAATTACGGCGTTATCGTATATTCCGACGACGGCGGCAAAACGCTGTCCAAGCCGATTTTCGTAATAAACGGCAGTCGCGAAAAGTACGTGCATATGGTCGATCCGCAACTGTGGTTCGACGGCGAAAAACTGCATTTGTTCTTTATGCAGGACGACGCGATGGACGAATCCACCGCGCGCGCCGACCCGACGTGGGGCGTGCAGAACGGCGGGAACGTAATATATTGCTCCCCGATACGCGACGGCTACGCTTTCAGGGATTTCTGGCACTCGCTGTGGGAGTGCGTATGCGAAAACCCCGACGACGAAAACCCCGTTTTTTCGGAACCGAAGTTCATTTCGTCCGGTTTTTTGCGCAACAAGCCGCTCGCGCTCAAAAGCGGCAAAGTCATGCTTTTCAATTACCGTCAGACCGCCGACAGATACGCCTTTACGAT
>CACZPH010000136.1 GCA_902783025.1 uncultured Eubacteriales bacterium
AAATCAAGGAAATTTTCGCGGTCGAGATACGAGCAGGTCGAGATTTTCGCACTGTAAGGCTATATCGAAGAGATTTTCGCGGGCGAAATACAAGAAAAGTTAATTCAACGAAATTTTCGCGGTCGAGATACAAGCAGGTCGAGGAAGTCCGAGCCGCTCCGAAGTGCGCGTACTTTGCGTACGCAATCGAGGGGCGGCGACGGCTGACAATGAGATGCGACGTATATCGGGCGCGAAAAAGCAAAGGCGGCGAGATACGAGCGTCAGGCAAGGAAAGAGCCTTCCGCCAACGAGGCGCGTACAAAATCGTACGTAACTCGCTGGCGGTAGGCTCTTGACATAGCATCACGCCGTATATCGCCGCCGTTTATCGGGCGCGAAAAATTACATAACGGGGAAAGCTTCGCTATACTCGGTATCACAAGTCGGGCACTTGCCGTCGTTGTCGGTCTGGCTGTACTCGCCGCAGTTGTCGCAGTGATGCCAGAACGCGATCACGTAAACTTCGTTACCGTTGTTGTCGTGGAAGATGGCGGGTTCTCTCGTCTCTTCGTCTTTATAATATCTCTCTACGTTGTCATCGTCAAGTTTGGTATCGAGTTTTACTTCGAAAGCGAACTTCGCTCCGTCAAGCTCTTCTTCGCGGTAAATGATTGGGACGTCGCGGAAGTCCTTAGCGATATCGCCGTACTCTCCGTAATACCTGGTTCCGCCGGTAGCGGTAAGTCCGGATACGTAGTACCAGAATCCTACTCTGCCGGTCGTGTCGGCGGGGATACTCTGCGAAAGCGCGTAAACTTTGCCGACAAGTCCGTCGCCTTCTTCCTTGGAAGCGATAAACGCTTCGTTTCCGGTCGTGTTGAATTTAGCGCTCTCGAAGATATAATCGTCTTCGCTTCCTACGTAAATCACGTTGAGCGGCGACGCATGACCTTCGAACGCCGAACCGATAAGAGTAATAGTGTTCTTATTTATAACAATCGTTTCGATATCCGTATTTGCGCTGAAAGAATAAGCGTTGAGCGTGATCGCGGTGTAATTGTCGAGGTGCAGGACGTTGCCGGGGACGGAAACGGTCTCGGGCACGTAAAGAACGGTAGTACGCTTAACGCCGCTGCCCACTTTGTCCGCGCTGAAGTTCTGCTTGTCGGGCGAGATCGCATAGAGAATACCGTACTCGTCGATAGCGAACTTTTCGTTAGCGCGATCAACTTTAGTAAATCCTTTTTCCGCGACGGTGTCGGGATCCACAGCCTCCAAAGTACCGATAATAGCGTTGGTTTCCGGATCGATGTTGCCGTTGAACAACGCGGCGGAATCGAGTACGAATTCGCCTATTTTAGCGTTCTTGAACGCGTCGTTCGCAATGTTAGCGAGCGCACGGTCGAGTACGAGCGTTCCGATATTGCAATCCATAAGCGCGCCTTTCTTGAGGTCGGTCACGGTCTCGGGAAGGGTAAGCGTTTCGATAAGAGCGCCGTTGTTGGACGGATACTGATAAAGCTTGGTGGGAGTAAACTTGATCTCGTTATTTTCGTTCTTTTCCCATTTGCCTTCGTAAAGCGCTCCGTCTATGTCGCCGAACTTGGAGTTGCGCAGATCCGCCGCGGAAGCGTCTGCAGCAGGAGCGGTGATCGTTATTCTCTCGAGCTGCGTGCAACCGTTGAACGCGCCTTCGTTGATGCTTACGGAAGCGGGAAGAGTTACCGTCTTAACGGCGGTGTCTTCGAACGCGAACGAACCGATAGCCGAAATGCAGTCGGTGTACGAAACGACCACGGTGTTCATGTTTGCGGTATCGCCGGGATAAACGACGGTCTTGCCGCTGTTTACTTTACGCTGCGCTACGCCGAGAGCGTTGACGTCGCCGGTATATCCGAGAGCGAGCGCCTGTGCGCGAGCGGTCTCGAAAATATCCGCGATCTTGATCTCCGCGTCGGTAGCGGTCTCGACGATATCGGTATAAGTCGTGTTGGCAACCGGTACGAAACGCAATACGTTGCGATAGTTTACCGCGCCGTTGAACAGTATGGTCACGCCCGAAGCGGTGGTCGAGGTGTAAGCGCCGTTCTTGGGATCGACGAGCTCAAGAGCCTTGGAAGATTTGTTCTGAGCAAGGATCTTGCCGTCGGGAGTTACGATAGCGTAATTGTAGGAGGCTTTCTTGAGTTCGTAAAGCGAGCCGTTGACAGCCATATAATTGGTGCTGTCGCCGTCCACAACGAACGCTTCGATCTTCTTGCATCCCTTAAACGCCTGGTTACCGATAGACGTAACCGAAGCGGTGATATGAACGGTAACGAAGTTTTCGCAATTTCTGAACGCGCTTTCGCCGATCGTTTTTACGGACTCCGGAATAGCGGTATCCGCAAGCGTCGTGCATCCGCTGAACGCGTACGCGCCGATCGATTCGATCGAATCGACTTCGGTTTCGGAAGCGTCGAGCGTGATAAGGTCGGTAAGCTTAGCGCAGTTTTCGAACGCGTAAGCGGGAATTGTCTTCGTCTGTCCGAGTCTTATGGTAGAAAGGTTTTCGCAATTGCGGAAAGCCGCCGTACCGATAGAGGTAGCCTTCTTGAATTCCACGTTGTCAAGCTGGGCGCATCCGTCGAAGACGTAATCGCCGAGCTTCGTAACCGCGTTTTCGCCGCCGACGAAGTTGATGGTCGTAAGCGACTCGCAGTTAGCGAACGTGCTGGGTTCGAACGAGGTAATAAACGACGGAACGTCGATAGTCGTAAGCGAGGTCGCGTAAGCGAACGCCGAACCGCCTATCTTCGATACGGACGCGGGAACCTTGATGTCGGTAAGCCCGTTGCAGTTCTTGAACGCGTAACCGTTGATCTCGTTGACGTTGTAAGACTTGCCGTTGCCTTCTACGGTCGCGGGGATCGTGTACGAGGCAAGAGTGTCGTCAAGGAATCTGGTAAGCTTGGCGTCGGAGCCGGTAACGACGTACTCCGCCGCGCTGTCGCCGATAAGGTTGGCTTTGGTAACGCCGTCGATGATCTGATCGTCTTCGAGTCCGTTTTTCCAGCCTACCCATTCGACTTGTTTGTTATTTTCGTCGAGAGCCTTGTAAAGCACGAGGCTGTCGCACTCCGCGAAAGCGGCGTCGCCTACTACTCTCGTGTTTTCGGGAATAAGCACCGAGCGGAGAAGAGTACATCCTCTGAGCGCGTACGCTCCGATATAATCGGTATTGTCGTTGAAGACGAAAGTTTTGATCGCCGAGCAGTTACGGAAAGCGGACGAATCTATACGCGTGATCGAGGAGAAGAGCGAAAGGTTTACTTCTTCAAGTCCGGTGCATCCGTAAAACGCCTTTTCGGGAATTACGGAAATTTCGTCGTTGAGCACGCTGTCAAGGTTCTGAAGCGTGGTGCATCCTTCGAAAATACTTACGCCGAGTTCCTTTACGTTGGCAAGATCCAAAAGAGTTTCGTCGAGAGAAACGCAGTTTTTGAAAGTAGCCTTGCCGAGAGAATTGATGTGATCCGAAAGAGTCGCGGATACAAGCGAGGTCGCCGACTCGAAAGTCGAAAGTCCCATCGTGGTAACGGACGAGGGAAGCTTTATGTACTTAAGGGAAGACGCTTCCTTAAACGCGTAGTTGTCGATCTCCTTGAGCGCTACGTCCGCGGTGTCGGCAATAGCCGTCTGCGAAGCGAGTCTGTCGTTTGCCGCGGAGGTCGTTTCGTCGCCAAGGTATATCTCCTTGAGGTTGCCGCACTGGGAGAAAGCGTATTTACCTATCTTCTTAACGGAAGCGGGTACGGTCACCGACTCGAGCGCCGCGCAGGAGAAGAAAGTTCCGTCCGAAATATTCTTGATCGAAGAGGGAAGTTTGTTGCCCTCGCTCGGAGCGTCGGAAAGCAAAATATCGGAAAGTTGTTTGCATCCGGTGAACGCCGCTCTTCCGATAGAAGAAACATTATTCGTCATGGTGACGGAAACAAGTTCGCTGCAGTTCTGGAACGCGTAATCGCCGATAGAAGTTACCGTCGAAGGGATAACGACAGTTTTTACGCGGGTATAATAATATTCGTCGTAATTCGCGTCTTCTTTATTTTTAAGTCCCAAAGACACGTCGTAGTATTCCTTGTAGTCGTATCTGTCCATACGCGCGGTATCGAGAGGCTCGGAAAATGCGCCTTTCGCAACGGCGGTAACGGCCCAGCCCTTGTAGGACGAGGGGATCACTACGTCTACGTCGGTACCTTTGTATCCCACAACGGAACAGGTGTTGGATATTCCGTTACGGCGAAAAACAAGTCCGTTTGCGGACTTTTCGGGCGTGATGGTGCATCCGACGGGAATCATAACCGACGCGAGTACGATGAAAAGCAATATAATCCTCGATATTTTCTTCATGCAAATTCTCCTTATACGCACAAAAATACGATACGGCTTTATTATACCGCTTGAGTAATAGGCTTGTCAAGTATTTTTTCGTTTTATCGCGCGCAAAAATATAAATATAAAATAAATTATTTATACTTGTTTTTTCATTATTTAATCGAGTGATTCGCCGGGGGCGAGCCGGACAGTCCAACCGACCTTGCGTGAAAAATTGACGATAAAATCCGCATCGTATTGACAATCGTAAATAAAAATGCTAAAATATATCGAGTATGCGCTTTTGCGCGTGCTAAAGGAGTTTTTATGCATCCCGTCTTATTTACGATTTTCGGCAGGGATATCCCCACTTACGGCGTATGTATCGCCGTAGGTCTGATACTTTGCGGTATTACTTTCTATCTGCTCGTCAAGAAAAAAGGTATGCCGGAAGCGGTATTCGAGGATTATCTGACCGCCGCTCTTATCGGTATCGCGGCAGGATTCGCTTTCGCGTATATCTATCAGGGCTTTTATAATCTCATCGCGGGCAAAGGCTTCACTTTCGGCGGACTTACATTTATGGGCGGTCTTATCGGCGGTATCGTCGGAGGCGTGGGCTCGGCGTTTATCCTTGTAAAGGATAAAAAACGTCGCCAGGCTTTTTGGGACGTGCTCGATATCGCCATGCCGTGTATCTTTATAGCGCACGCGTGCGGCCGCGTCGGTTGCTTTTTCGCGGGCTGCTGCTACGGCAAAGTCGTCGACGACGGCGGACTGTTCGGCGTAGAGTTCCTTTACGGCAACGGCGCGGACGGCAATCTCAGGTACCCGACTCAACTCTTCGAAGCGCTGTTCCTCTTCGCCATGTTCTTAGTGGGCGTGGCTGTCAACTTAAGATTCAAGAAACGCGGCTACGCTATCAGCATTTACGCCATTTCGTACGGTATATGGAGATTCCTTATCGAATACCTGCGCGACGACTACCGCGGCGGCGTCGAAGGCGCGGCGCTTTCGCCCTCGCAGATACAGTCGATAATTTTCGTCGCGGCGGGCGTGGGAATAATTTTTCTCGTGTACTTTTTGCGCAAGAAAGGCAAGATCCTGCAGGAAATAGACTGGACGGAAGAACTCGAAAAAGAGGCTGAAGAAAAGGAAGAGAAAAAACGCAAAAAGGAAGAAAAAAAGGCTCAACGCTCGACGGTAAGTTACGAAGAATACAACGATTCGGTAGAAGAAGCCGAAAAGGAACTTAAGAAAGAAGAAAAAGCGGAGATCGAAGCGCGGGAAGAAACCGAAAAAGCGGAGATCGAAGCCGAGATCGGCGACAAAGCCGAAAACGGCGGCAACTGAAAACAAGGGGCAAAGGATACTACACTCTTTGCCCTTTCTTAAAAGGGAGATTAAAAATGGAAGACAACGAAGAAATCGTAAACGCGGAAAACGAAGACGTTTCGCCCGAAAAAAGCGTAAACGCGGGCGTTATCGTAGAGAAAAACTCGGGCAATCCCTTCGAGATCCAGGTCGAAAAACCCGAAAAGCCGAAGGAAGCGTCGACTTTTTGGCAAAAGACGAAAAAAGTCCTGTCGTATATCTTTATCGACGGACTTTCGGGCATGGCTATCGGACTTTTCGCAACGCTGATCATCGGCACGATCATCGCCAAGATCGGCTCGTTTATCCCCGCGCCCGTAGGAACGTATATCGTAATCGCCGGTCAGATAGCGCAGTTTATGATGGGCGCGGGCATCGCTCTGGGAATGGGCTACAAACTCAAAAAATCCCCGCTCGTTTCCGTCTCCGCGGGAGTCGCGGGTATGCTCGCCTCCTTTGCGGGAAGGATACTCGGCGAACAGGCGATATTCTTCGTCGGCACTTCCGGCGCGGGCGTTTATCCCTTCACTACGGTGGGCGAACCGCTGTGCGCCTTTATCGCCGCGTTCGTAGCCTTAGAAGTAGGCTCGCTCGTAAGCGGCAAAACCAAGGTCGATATTATCGTGACTCCTTTGGTCGCCGTTTCGTCCGGCGCGCTCACGGCTTTCCTTCTCGGCAAGCCCATAAGCTTCCTCATGAACGGACTCGGACAGTTTATCGCCTTCGCGACCGAACAGCAACCGTTCGTAATGGGCGTTCTCGTAGCCGTATCGATGGGCGTTTTCCTTACTCTACCCATTTCGTCGGCGGCTATCGGCGTAATGATACTCGGTCCGTCCCCGCTCGCTTGCGGCGCGGCGGTCGCGGGGTGCTGTACGCATATGGTAGGCTACGCCGTAATGAGTTTCCGCGAAAACAAATGGGGCGGACTGCTCGCGCAGGGGCTGGGTACGAGTATGCTTCAGATCCCGAACCTTGTCAAAAAACCGCTTCTTTGGGTGCCGCCTATTATCGTAAGCGCGATTTTAGGACCGATTTCGACGTGCGTGCTCCATATCACGTCGACCGCCGTAGGCTCCGGCATGGGTACCGCGGGACTGGTCGGAGTATTCGAGACGGTAACTTCGCTCATCAGCGGCGGCACGCCGGTATGGCTCGCGATACTCGAAGTAATCGGATTTGACGTTTTGCTCCCAGCCGCAATGTGTCTCGGCATAAGCGAACTTATGCGAAAATTCGGCTGGATGAAACAAGGCGACCTCAAACTCGACTTGTAAGCGGAGACTAAAGCGGGCGGGCAAGGCTACGCAGTGATGTTTTGCTTGCGCAAAGTGATATTTGCCCTATCGGGCAAGTGATATTCGGCTACGCCAAGTGATGTTTTCCCTATCGGGCAAGTGATATTCGGCTACGCCAAGTGATGTTTTCCCTATCGGGAAAGTTGCGGAGAGCCTCCGCGGGCCGACCGAAAGGTACGGTAAAGACTACGCTACGGCTTTTTGCATAAGCGGTGCGACGATATAAGACCGTAGATCCTCACGCCTGCGGCTCAGGATGACATAAGGATAGACAGTCAGAATAACAATGACAAAAAAAACCGACGTAATCATACGTCGGTTTTTTGTCGTTTAGTTTTACAGAAGATATTTTCGCCGTCAAGAAACGAGAATAGTTAATTCAACGAAATTTTCGCGGTCGAGATACGAGAAAAGTTAAAACAACGAAATTTCGCGGTCGGGATACGAGTAAAGCCAAATCAAGGAAATTTTCGCGGATCAGACGCAAGCAAGACGAGGCGCGGTCGTGGGACGACTCCCAACTAAAA
>CACZPH010000137.1 GCA_902783025.1 uncultured Eubacteriales bacterium
AGCGCAAGACGGTAAACCTATTCTTATCAGCCCGCCCAAAATCCGTAATGTTTTTCGGCGGGGTTTTATTTATTTACTTCGGGCTTATCGGTGCGGCCGAGAAGGTAGTCGATCGACACGTCAAAGTAGTCGGCGATCGAAATAAGCGTAGCGTAATCGGCCTCGCGTTCGCCGTTTTCGTAGCGGCTGACGGAGTTTTGATTCATATTGAGATCCATAGCGAGTTTGAGCTGAGAGATCCCCTTGCTTTTGCGTAATTCCCTTAGTTTCATATATTTTTCAACCGTCCGTTTACTATAATTTGCCTGTTTTTTTCGAAAAAAACTTTCAACAACCTGTTGAATTTATTATACCAACGTGGTATAATATAAAAATCCCAATACGGTATATTATGCCCGAATTTCCGCGGTTTATCTCAAAAAATCGCTTACGTAGCCGCTCAAATCCCCCGATTCAACAAAATGTTGAGCGGTTTCAACCTACTGTTGATTGACAATCGGGCGGCGCCGTCGTATATTGATTTTGACGTCACGGGAAGGTGTCCCGACAAAACCCGAAAATCAAAAGGAGAAAAGAAATGATAGGAAACAACATCAAGAATCTACGCGTCAAAGCGGGGCTTACGCAAAAAGACCTTGCCGACAAACTGTTCGTAACGCCTCAGGCGATATCGAGATGGGAAAACGAAGAAGTGGAGCCGTCGTCGTCGACGATAGCGGAGATCGCAAAGATATTCCACGTAACGACCGACGAAATACTGGGAGTCGAGCATACGGCGCCATCGCCGCAGCGCGCACCCGAACCCGCGCCGCAATACCAACCGCAAAAACAAGTCCTTACTTTGTGCGAAAAGTGCAACAGGCCGATTTACGAAACCTCTGACATCAAACGTTTCGAAACGCGTACCGGGTACGGCAGAAACGCCGAAACCCAAAAGCACCTTTACTGTAAGTCGTGCTACGACGCGAAGGTCGCGGCGGACAAACGCGCGGCGGCGGCAAGGCTTGAAGAGAAGAAAGGCGCGGGCAGAACGCGCAGAATATGGTCCTTTGTCGGCGGAGCGGCGACGGGCGTAGCGGTATTACTGATGATGCTGCTGTGGATCAGTCCGTCGTATATAAGCATTCCGCGCGGCGGACAGGTGGCGTTGTCTGTTTATATGGGAATATCGTCGTTTACGCTGGTATCGTGCCTGATACTTCACAATAACTTTATCGGCGACATGATGGAAGCGATTTTCGGCTGGTCGTTCGTGCGACTGCCCGGACTTATCTTCGAACTTTCGCTCGACGGCATAATCTGGTTGCTTACGGTAAAACTTCTGTTCTGGATCCTCGGCATATTGCTTGCCGTTGCGCTCGGGATTTTGTCGATCGTCGTCGGAATGTTCGTGTCGCTGTTCGTTTATCCCTATGCGATAATCAAGAACTTCCATAGCCCCGAACTCGACGTCGACGACTGATGAGAAAAATAAATAATAATAAAGGAAAAAGGAGAAAAGAATGAAAAAGTTAGTCAAAATTCTATCCGTTTTCGTTATATTGACTTTAGCGGTATTCGCCGCGGCGTGCGCTTCCGGGACTACCGTGCGCGAAAAGCCCGTTCCCACAGCGGCGCAGGTGGTGGAGGCGAGAGAGCAGACCGTAGCGCAAACGGAGCAAGGATATAATTTTACGCTTGATTTTTCCGGTAATTTCAACGTTCTCGGCTTCGGCGCGTCGCTCGGCGGTAAGTACGACGCGAAATATCGCTACAACAAAGAAAGCGGAGATCTTAAGTTTATGCGCAGTACGTCCGGCGAATTGCTGTTTGATTCGACCGCGTACGTATATTCGTCCGATTCGTCGCGGATAAAAGTCGTTGTTGACGAAAACGGCAAAGCCAAAAGAGCTTCCGTGGTGCGAAACGAAGGCGATCTCGGCATGATAAATCTTCCGATCGAAGCGTTGGTGGATTCGCTTTCCGCTGCTGAATATACGAATATCAAGCGAGTAAACTACAAAGGTTACGAATATTCGGCTAATCTTAATATCAAATCGAACAACGTACTCCTTAACGCCGTGCTCGGTAAAATCGGCTCGCTCGGCACAAAGATTTTCATCAAAGGCGCAAGGATAGATAACCCCGTAAACGGTTTGATTTTTTACTTTAATCTTAGCGACGGTATGGATAAACTCGACGACTTTATGTTGGAAATGAACGTCGATATACCGATCAAAGCCGTAAAAGTAAATCTCAACGTAAAATACGCTCAAAAAGCGTCCTCGGCGCCTATATCCATTCCGTCGACCGCCGGAATCATAACCTCGCAGGCGGATATGGCGGCGGAGATAGCCGCGGTCAACGCGGCGGCGCAAGCGACGAAAAACGATCCCGCGTATTCGCTCGATTTGCTTGCTAAGAACGAACTCGATCCATCATGGAAGAAACTCGCGATAGTAGACAGTTATACCGCGAGAATGTACAAAAACACCGAAGGATCAAACGTTTGGTTCGACCATTCGTATATGTTTAAGTCGCACACCGAAGAGGAAGGCAAAGAAACGTTCAAATATACTCTCGGCAATCTTCAGGACGGAACGGTACATCTTGTGTCTTACAAGGGGAGCAATTCCGAAAAACAGGTGAGCGGAGTGACCGCGGATACGCAATACGACTATATGACTTCTCCGTTTTTGCAGGAGGCGACGGACTTTGACTGCGTAAGGAAAACCGTTTCGGGATCGACCGTCACGTACAATTTGTATCTTACGGCGGCCGGCGCGCGCGAAGTGCAGAACAGGATCCTCGCGATGATCAATTCCAACGTCGCGGACGGAGTGACCGAAGTAAACAATTATTTCAACGCCGATAATACGGTCAAGTCGGCGGAAATCGAAATAATAGTTCAGAACGGAAAACTTATAAAGTCCGACTGTAAGACGGAGATCGTTTATCACCCGCTCGGCGGCGACTACACGGATTATAACGTGAATTTAAAAAACGTTCTTACGCTCAAGGTCAACGACAAGCTTTCCGAAGCCCAAAAGTACACCGCGCCCAAGAAGGCGCTTGCGGCTCTGCACATAGGCGACTTGAAATATCTGTTGTGATTCTCTCTTTTTCGGTTGACACGCGGCGCGTGCAAATGCTACAATAATCACAGCAAATAATACAAGGAGAAGAGAAAACATGAAGAAGTACAGATGCACCGTTTGCGGCGAAGAATTCGAAGTCGAAGACGGCGAAACGCCCGTATGCCCCGTTTGCGGCGTAGGCGAAGAAGATCTCGAACTTATCGAGGAATAACTACGTGAGATGCCCCGTTTTTTTAAGACGGGGTTTTCTTTTGCAAATCGCGAAATATCAATTTTTTACACCTTATAGGTATTGCGTGCCTGTTTTTTGCGTTCACTTTTTTTCGCGCGCGTGATATAATCAAGGAAAGTAAAACGAAACGGGAGTTAAAATATGAGTAAACTTGCAAAAGGTCAATGGAGCGAACAAAAAGCGTGGGATTGGTATAATTCGCGCGAGTGGATAGTCGGCTTTAACGGGTATCCGAGCAACTGCGTAAACCGTATCGCGATGTGGCAGGAGTACAATCATAAGGAAGTATTCGAGCAGATCGAATACGAATTCGCGCTTGCCCGCGACGTCGGATTCAACGCCGTACGCGCCATACCGCAGTTTGAGGTATGGTATTATCAGCACGATTCGTTTATGCGCAACTTCGAGGAGTACCTGACACTTGCGGACAAGTACGGTCTCAAGGTCATGGTAGTGCTCGGCAACGACTGCACCGTACCCAAGAGCAGGTTCAAACCCGTCGTTTTCGGCGAGCAGAAAGTCGACTGGGGATATCACAGCGGCATAAAACAAGGTCCGCACACCGGCGACTACAAAGAGCCGGGCTATCAGCTTCTCGACGATCCCGAATTTACGGAAAAGTATTACGAGATGGTGGGAGAGTACGCCAAAAAATACGGCAAGGACGAGCGTATTCAGATTTGGGACGTGTGGAACGAAATCGACAACAGCAACCGCGGCTCCATGAGCCTTAAGCACATGGAAAAGTTCTTCGAGATACTGCGCGAAAACGAGGTTATTCAGCCTCTTACCGCCGACTGCTGGCGCTATTCCTACAAGACGACCGACCTTCCGGAGCCCGAAAAACGCGCGCTCGAGCTTTCCGACGTAATCACTTTCCACTGCTACGGCAAGTACGAGGATTTCGTGCTTTTGGTAGAGCGGCTCAAAAAGGAGTTCAATCGTCCGCTCATATGCGACGAGTGGCTAAACAGGCTGGAGGGCAACGATATTTTCAATATTTTCCCGTTCCTTCACGCCGAAAAGATCGGCTCGTATCATTGGGGACTTATTCAGGGCTATTCGCAGACGTTCGAGCCGTGGGGAGGGTACTTTATACGCCAAAGAAACGGCGAGTACGTCGACACGCGCTTGTGGCAGCACGACTTGTTCCGTTTCAACGGTCTACCCTACGATCAGCGCGAAATAGACACCATTAAAAAATTTACTTCCCGCAAGTAAACGAAATCGTAATCAAACGCAAAGATCCCGGTCTTTGCGTTTTTTTATTTCCAAACGCTTGAAAATTTTTTCTCTTTATATTATACTTATTTTCGTAAAATCGGTAAAGCGGAGCGGCTATGGACGAATATTTTATCTTAATAGGCGGCGGCGAGATCAAAAACAAAGAAACTCTCGCCATAGATACGGCGATTTGTTCGCTCGCAAGGAAACTAAACCCCGACAAGCGCCCTTTCGCGCTGTTCGTAGGCACCGCGAGCCACGATTATATGCCCTATTACAATTCCTTCCACAAGACTTATACGGGGGCTTTGGACGTAAAAACGGACGTCGCTTTGTCGGTGTACAGGACGTCGACGGACGTAGAAAGTAAGTTTAACAAAGCGGACGTGATTTACGTAGGCGGCGGCGACACGCCGTTTCTCGTCGAAAAGTGGGGCGAAACGGGCTATACCGACTATATTCTCAATGCGCAAAGGCGCGGCGCGATCGTTTGCGGATTGTCCGCCGGCGCGATATGCTGGTTTGACAAAATGTTCACCGACTCGGGAAGAGACGGAAATCACGATTACCGCGTGACGAAAGGTCTCGGAATCTTACCCGGCAACGCCTGCCCGCACGCGAATCTTCGCGGCGAAGAACTTAAGAATTTTATCGAGGACGGCGAAAGCTGGTACTGTATGTGCGATAATTCCGCGCTCGTTTTCCGCTCCGGCTCGCTTTTGGGCAATATCGGCGAAGGCGAAGCGTATATCCTTACCGAAAACGGCGGAAAACCGACAAAAACGCCGATAAACAAAACTCAACTGTAATATGGAAGAAAGAACTCAACCTCAACTTAATTTTTACGACTGCGAAAGGGGAAAACGCGCCCTCGACGCGGAAGAGAGCATACGGAGCAAGCGCTATCACAAGAAACTGTTTTCGCGCTTTGCCAAGGCGATAGTGGAGTACGAACTCGTCAGGGAAAACGACAAGATAGCCGTTTGCGTTTCGGGCGGCAAGGATTCGTTTCTTATGGCGAAACTTTTTCAGGAACTCAAGCGCCACAACAAGATCCCGTTTTCGCTCGAGTTTTTGTGTATGGATCCCGGCTACAACGCCGAAAACCGCGCTCTTATCGAATACAACGCGCGCACGCTCGGCATTCCGCTCACGATTTTCGAGTCGGACATATTCGAAAACGTCGTGCATATCGATTCTTCGCCGTGCTATATATGCGCGAGGATGCGGCGCGGCTATCTTTACGCGGCGGCAAAAAGAATGGGGTGCAACAAAATAGCGCTCGGCCATCACTTCGACGACGTGATAGAGACGATAGTTATGGGAATGCTGTACGGCGGGCAGGTGCAGACCATGATGCCCAAGCTTAGAAGTTCGCACTTCGAGGGAATGGAGCTTATTCGCCCGATGTATCTGGTAAGAGAAAAAGATATAGAGTCGTGGCGCGACTTCAGCGGAATCAGATTTTTGCAATGCGCGTGCAAGTTTACGGCGCAGACCGACGAGAACGAAAACAAGTCGATGCGCAAGCGCGTAAAGCGCCTTATCGCGCAGCTTGCCGAGGAAAACGAGGCTGTCGAGAAAAACATCTTCCGCTCGGTCGAGAACGTAAACCTTTCCACGATAATAGCCTACAAGGACAAAAAAGGCTTAAGGCATCACTTTTTGGACGAATACGACGATATAGAAAACTCAAAGGAGACAAACGATGAATAAAACCGTTCTGGACGGACTCAAGGTATCTTACACGGCGTATCACGCGGTGGATTACGCTGTAAAAACGCTGACCAAGGCGGGATTTACGCGCCTTAGCGCGGATAAGGAATGGAAGATAGAGAAAGGCGGCAAATACTTTATTATACGTTCCGGCAGCGCTCTTATCGCTTTTACCGCGGGCGAAACGGACAAGTATTATTACCGTATTATCTCTTCGCATACCGACAGCCCCGCGCTCAAGATAAAATACGATCCCGTTTCTTCGTGCGCCGGGCAGTTCAAACTCGACGTCGAAGTTTACGGCGGGCCCATTTACCGCAGTTTTCTCGACGTGCCGCTTTGCCTTGCCGGCTCGGTCGTTTACGAAACGAAAAACGGCTTGGCGCGCGAGACGTACACCGATCCGCATACGTATATAATCCCGTCGGTCGCCATACATTTCGATCGCGGCGTAAACGACGGCAAGGCGCTTAATCCGCAGATAGACCTTCGCCCGCTTTTCGGCTCCGATCCGCAAGGCGACGAAGTAAGTCTTAAAAGCGACGAAAGAGCGTATTACGAGGAGTATTTCGCCCGTCTCGGCGGAGGAAAAGTCGTCGGCTACGACCTGTACGCCGTTAACGCTACCAAGCCGTTTTTCGCAGGAGCGAAAGACGAATATATCTGCTCTCCCAGACTCGATAATTTAGTATCGGCGTTCTCATCCGTCGACGCGCTCGTAAAGTCGGACGTAAAAAGCGGCGTAAACGTAGCGTTTCTCGCCGACTCCGAGGAGATAGGCAGCAAGACCGCAGAGGGCGCGGACTCCGACTTTTTGCGCACAGTACTGAGGCGGATCAACCGCGCTTTGGGCAAGACGGACGACGAATTCGACAGAGCGATAGCGTCGTCGTTTGCGGTCAGTGCGGACAACGCTCACGCCACGCACCCCAACCACCCCGAACTTTCGGACGCGGCTTGTCCCGTTTTTTTGGGCGGCGGCGTAGTGATAAAGCACCACGCAAACCGCAATTACACGACTTCGGCTTTTACGGGCGCGTTATTCGATAGGATATGCGAGAAAGCGGGCGTAAAAACGCAGGACTTTTTCATGCGCTCGGATATGCGCTGCGGCTCCACGCTCGGCGCGCTTTCCGTTTCGCAAATCTCCATCGACAGCGTAGATATAGGCGTGGCGCAGCTTGCCATGCACTCGTCGCTCGAGACGGCGAGCGTCAAGGACGTCGACGATTACGCCGTGGCGATGAAAGCCTTTTACGACAGCGCCTTTACCAAGACCGAAAACGGCGTAGTATTCGACTAAATCGCGTTTTTTCGCGAATATATATAAGGAGAAAAAATATGAGAATAATAGCGCACGAACCCGTAGTAGTGGTGCAAAGCACCACCGAACCTATTTGTCGCGGCGGTTGTCAGGATCCCGACATTCACGCGGTTGGAAAAGACTTGTTTATGCAGTACCACGCGCATATCGACAGTTACGAGCAGATAGGAGCGAGAAAGGGAAGACCGACGTACAAGTCGACCGACGAGGGCAAAACGTGGAAACTTCTCGGCGACGACGAAAAGATATGGGCAAAGACGTACGCGCCGCTCAAAAACGGCGACGTTTACGCGCCTTTTACCAACCTTTCGGTAAAAATAAAAGAATACCCGCCTTTCGATCCGAGAAGAGAGCGCGGCGAAAACTGGCTCATGGGATACTCCAAGGGCGTTTACTCAAAGAGTGAAATAACGCCGTATATAGGTGAAAAAGCGGAGTACGTATTCCGTGCTCAGCGTATCCGTAAGGGAGAGACCGAGCCTGTCGAAGAAAAGGTAAAAGTCAACTGGGACGGAATAGGTTTCGTGCGTATTTTCAACGATCTTATAGGCGGTCCCACGATAGCGGGCGACTTCAGACAGGACGAGGACGGAACGATTTATTTACCCGTATACGGTCCGTATATCCTTCCCGACGGCACGCTCGGCTCCAAGAGGTGGAGCACGCATATGCTCAAGTCGACCGACGACGGCCACACTTTCGACTACGTAGGCACGATACGCTATCGGGAAGAGTACAACGATCCCGATTGTATCGAGATCGAAGGCTTCAACGAATGCGCGTTCGAGATATGCGACGACGGGTCCTTTTTCGTCGTAATGCGTTCCGGTTCGCTGTCGCCGTTTGCCAGAGGCGATAAGGATCATCCCGCGCCCAAGTGCTTTATTTCCCGCTCGTACGACAAGGGCAAAACGTGGACGAGACCCGAAGTCTTTTACGATTTCGGCGTACTTCCGCGCTCCATTCGCATTGGCGGGGGATTTTTGCTCACTTCGGGAAGACCGGGCGTTTTCGTAAGGTATTGCACGGACGGAAACGGCAAAAACTGGGAAGAGCCGCTGTTTCTCATCAAGGTTCCCGACGAAGAAGTGTATTCCGATTACGAGCAATACACCTGCACCAACAACGGAATTTGCAAAACCGACGAGCGGACGGCGTTTATCGCTTACAGCGATTTCAAGCTCAAAGCCCCGTCCGGCGAGCGCGCCAAGTCGATAATAGTCCGGAAGCTCACCTTAGAGCCGTAATCGCAACGATCCCAAGCCGTCGTTTTTACCCGAAAGCGGCGGTTTTTCTTATACGAAAAGTAAAAAAACCATACACTAGTAAATTTTCTTGACAAAATCCGACGTTTTTCGTATAATTAAAACAAGATCCGACGAGGATAAATCAAGGAGAATAGGAAAATGTTAGTTTTGTTCACCGATACCGATACGGACTTGACCCCGAAAGAGGCGGAACACTTCGGCTACAAACTTATCAGTATGCCTTACACCGCCGAGGGAAAAGAAGTTTACCCTTACGTGGATTTCGACGAGTTCGATTATCATACTTTTTACGAAAAAATGCGCAAAGGTCTTATGCCTACGACGAGCGGACTTTCGCCGGAGAATTACCGCAACTATTTCGAGCCGGTCCTCAAGGAAGGCAACGATATTCTTTACGTGCATTTTTCAGCGGCTATGAGCGGCACGTTCAGTGCCATGCACATCGCCATCAAGGAACTCAAGGAAGAGTATCCCGACCGCAATATTTACCTTATCGACACCAAGGGTATTACCATTTGCTCAAATATGATCGTCAAGGAGATCGGCGACCTGTATCTTAAAGGCAAGACCGTCGAGGAAATTCTGAAATGGGCAGAAACGGAAGTCGATAAGTATGCCGTATACTTCTACGCCGACAACCTCAAATTCTTCGCGCGAAGCGGCAGGGTTTCGGGAATAGCGGCGTTTTTCGGCGGCATAATAGGCATAAAACCCATTATTTACATGGGAAGCGACGGCAAAATGGCATCGATCGGCAAAGGCAAAGGCAGAGTCAAGACCTTAGAAAAACTCGTCGAGTACGTCGTTTCGCTTCAGGACGAGATCAAGGATCACCGTATCATCATAGGACACGCGGACGCGCTCGAACTTGCAAAGACGCTCGGCAAAATGATAACCGAAAAACTCGGCGACGGGCTCAATATCGAGTACGTACCCGTTAATCCTACGGCGGGAAGCCATTGCGGACCGGATACCGTCGGCGTATGTTTCCACGCTATTCACAGATAAGAGTATAAAACGATGGTTGAGATAAGAGAAGTCAAGACGAGCGGGGAGATAAAGGATTTTATCGAATTTCCGCTCAAACTTTACAAAGGAGTAGAGTATTTCGTACCCCCGCTTTACGGCGACGAAAAGAAAATGTTTTCGCCCTCTTACGTGTATTACGACCAGTCCGAAGCCGTTTATTACAACGCGTACAGGGAAGGAAAGATCGTCGGTAGAATATCCGGCATTTTACAGCGCGCTTCCAACGAAAAGTGGGGACAAAAACGCGTAAGGTTTATACGTTTCGATTCGATAGACGACGGGGAAGTCGCAGGCGCGCTTTTTGCGGCAGTCGAGGCGTGGGCGAAGAGCAAAAACATGGAAGAGGTAGTCGGTCCCCTCGGATTTTCCGATCTCGAGCGCGAAGGTCTGCTTATCGACGGGTTCGATCAACTTTCGACCTTCGAGGAGCAGTATAATTACCCGTATTATCAGAAACTTATCGAGGATTGCGGGTACGAAAAGGAAGTCGACTGGGTAGAGCGTAAACTTTACAAGTTTAAGGGAGACGCCGAGAGAGTAAAGAGGGTAAGCTCAAAGATGCTCGCTCGTTACGGATTGCATTTTTCCGACGCCGGGAGCACCGACGAATTCATCAAGCGCTACGCCGACGAATTTTTCCGTATTCTCGACGAAACGTACGATAAGATCTACGGCACCGTGCCTTTTACGCCGGGCATGAAAAAAATGATGATAGACAATTTCCGTCTTATCATCGATATCAGATACGTATACGTGATTCTCGACAAGAACGAAAAGATAGTCGCTTTCGGATTGTGTTTCCCATCGATAGGCAAAGCGATACAAAAGTCCGGCGGCAGACTCACGATACCGACGCTGCTCAGGCTTCTCAAGGCGCTTCGCCACCCCAAAGTCATAGATCTCGGACTTATCGGAGTCGTCGACGAATACAAAAACAAAGGCATAGCGACGGCGATACTCGCCAAGCTTATCGAACCTTTGGAAACGGGCGAGATCGAGTATTACGAAACCAATCTTAACCTCGAGGACAACCTCGCTATTCAGAACCAATGGGGAATGTTCGAGAGCGTATTGCATAAGCGCCGCAGGTGCTTTGTCAAAAAAATTTGAGCATTTTTCAAAAAGGTGCTCAAAATAATTGTTTTTTTCGAACGGTTATTGTATAATAATAAAACAATAAGCACGGCTTCAACCTTATCGGGGAGAACGGTGGTTGTGCATCTTTTATAATTTTAGCGTCTAATTTTATGCACTTTTCCTTTGTAAAAAAATATCGAAAAGTAGTAAAATAATTGATAGACATCAACAGCAAGGAGAACAATATGTCAAGCCTTTCACTCAGACACATCTACAAGATTTATTCCGGCAACGTAAAAGCGGTCAGCGACTTCAACCTCGAGATCGACGATAAAGAGTTCATCGTATTCGTAGGACCTTCGGGATGCGGAAAGTCGACGACTTTGCGTATGATAGCGGGACTTGAAGAGATCTCGGCGGGCGAACTTTACATCGACGGCAAACTTGTCAACGACGTTGAACCCAAAGACAGAGATATAGCCATGGTTTTCCAGAACTACGCGCTTTATCCTCATATGACCGTTTACGACAACATGGCTTTCGGTCTTAGACTTCGTAAGATGCCCACCAAGGAGATCGACGACAGAGTGCAGGAGGCCGCTTCCATACTCGGCATTTCGCAATTGCTTTCGCGTAAGCCGAAGGCTCTTTCCGGCGGTCAGCGTCAGCGTGTTGCGCTCGGACGTGCGATAGTCCGCGAGCCGAAGGTTTTCCTTCTTGACGAACCTCTTTCAAACCTCGACGCGAAACTCCGCGTACAGATGAGAACCGAGATCACGAAACTTCATCAGAAGCTTGCGACGACCTTTATTTACGTTACGCACGACCAGATCGAGGCGATGACGATGGGTACGCGTATCGTAGTCATGAAAGACGGTATCATGCAGCAGGTAGATACCCCGCAGTTCCTTTATGACGAACCGCAGAACGTATTCGTAGCGACCTTCCTCGGCTCGCCGCAGATGAATATGTTCGAGGCGACTCTTTCCAAGGAAGGCAACAAGACTTACGCGCATTTCGGCAACAACAAGATTCTTCTTCCGCCGGACAAGGCAAAGAGAATAATCGACGAAAAGTACCTCGACGGCAGGACGGTCACCATGGGTATCCGTCCCGAAGACATACACGACGAACAAGTATTCATCAACGCGTCGCCCGAGACCGTTATCGACGCTCACGTCGACGTTCTCGAGAAACTCGGTAACGAAACTTTCGTTTACATGAACGTAGAGGGCAAGCAGGATTATACAGTAGCGAGAATCGACGCGCGTACTTCGATCAAGGCTAACGAGGACGTAAAACTCGGCGTCGACACGCATCATATCCATCTTTTCGATCCCGAGACCGAACTTACCATAATGGGCGTGCCCGCGTACAATATGTTCGAAGCGGACGTTGTCGAAGAAGACGGCAAGATCTATGCGAAGTTCGGAAACAGCAAACTTTTGGTGGCTCAGTCGGTAGTCGACAGATTTATCGATATGACTATCGTCAACGGCCGCAAAGTAAAACTCGGTATTTCGCCCGACGAGATGAAGACGGAGCCTACCGAAGGCTACGACTCGATCAAGGCGACGGTGGACTTTACCGACGATTACCCGAGATTCAGAGCGGTCTACACCAATATCGAAGGCAAAGACAACTACAACATCGCTAAGCATTCGCTTGCCGACGAGATCAAGTCCGGCGACGAACTTACTTATTACGTAAACCCCGAAAAACTCATGTTCTTCGATCTCGAGACGGACGAAAAACTCGTTGCGTACAGCCCGATCACGGCGAACAAGGCTACCGCTAAGGTAAGCAAAAACGCGAAGGGCGACGTTTCGATGAACATCGGACAGTCGATCCACTTCGTATTCCGCGACGAGGACGACAGATTCGTTTCCGGAACCTACCCCGTATATATCGACTTCAAGGCTTTCTCGGTATCCAAGGAAGTCATGATCAAAAACCCGACGATGGTTATTTCGCTTCCCGTCGGCGACGCGGACAATATCGGAAATCATACCGTAGTATACGGAACTATCCTCGGATTCGACACGTATCTTACCGCGATGTTCGAAGGAACGCCCAACGTAAGCATCGGCGATCGTCTTAAGATAGCCGTCGATCCCAAGGGAATCATTCCGGTAGACCAGAACAAAGAATAATATCGCGAAAAGCAAGGCTTGCCTCGACGGGCAAGCCTTTTTCGTATAGTTTTCCGTTCTTTGCGCACCCTAAAAGCATGAATGCGATAATTCTGGCAGGCGGAAGGGGCGTAAGACTTATGCCGCTGACGGCGGAAACGCCGAAGCCTCTTTTGCCGGTGTGTAACGTACCTATGCTCGATCACGTGACGAGCCAGCTCAAGTTTTACGGCGTGGACGATATCGTTTACGCGGCGGCGTACCGCAGCGCGCAGATAGCTCGGCGGGCGGCGAAATATGTTGATATAAAGACGCGTGTGCGCGTGGAAAGTCGCCCTTTGGGGACCGCGGGATGCGTCAAAGCGGCGTCAAAGTACCTGAGCGACGTTTTTTTCGTTCTCAGCGGCGATTGCCTTAACGATATCGACCTTGCAAGTATGGCAAGAAGTCATATCGGGAGCGGCGCCGACGTAACGATAGCGGCGGTAAAACGCGCCGATACGCGCAAATACGGCGTCATATCGACGGACGGGGACAAGGTGACTTCGCTTATCGAAAAGCCGTTTTCCAACTCTTACGGCAATACGGTAAACGCCGGGATCTACGTCGTCAATAAGCGGATCTTAAGCGAATTCGACGGCGACGAACTCGATTTCGCGAAAGACGTGTTTCCCGTCCTTATACGGCAAGGCAGAGTGGGCGTTTATCGTCACGACGGATTTTGGAGCGACGTGGGCGCGATCGAAGACTATTTCAGGGCTAATTTTATCGTTCCCGCCGAGGGTTTTTTCCCGAGAGTACGCCTCAAAAAGGAAGAGCCGTCGCTTACTTTCGGCTCGTCCGTAATATCGCCCGACGCCCGCGTGTCGGGTACGGTAAACCGCTCGATAATAGGCGCGGGAGCGTCTGTCGGCAAGGGAGTAAGCGTAAGCGATTGCGTGGTTTTGCCGGGCGGCAAAGTCACGAGCGACGTCCGCTATAGCGTAATAGGCAAAAACTTCGAAGTAAATTTGCTTCCGATAACCTTAAGCGGCGATTTTTCGACCGATTCCGCCACTCATTTTAATATTTTTTAGCTAATCGGCTCAAAATCGTTTGTATTTTTCCGAAAAATAAAGTATAATAATAGCGTAAAACAAAAAACTTAATATTTTTCGGAGGCTCAATTTGCGTAATTACGTTAACGAGCCGGCTCTTAAAGTGATTTTTTTGGGAGGCGTAGGCGAAATCGGTAAAAACATGACCGCCCTCGAGTACGACGGCGAGATCATAGTTATCGATTGCGGTACGACTTTTCCGTCTGCGGACTTACCGGGTATCGACCTTGTAATTCCCGACATCACTTATTTGCTGGCGCACAAAGATCAGGTAAAAGGTATTGTTCTTACTCACGGTCACGAGGACCATATCGGCGCTATGCCGTACGTTCTCAAGGACCTCAACGTCCCGGTTTACGGCTCCAAGCTCACGCTTTCGCTCGTGGACGCGAAACTCAGAGAAAACAAAGTCGAGGGCGCGTCGCTCAACGTCGTCAAGCCCAAAGAAGTAATACAACTCGGTAATAATTTTAAGGTCGAATTCGTCCGCGTATCTCACTCGATAGCGGGCAGTTACGCCTTAGCTATCACCACGCCCATAGGAGTAGTTTTCCATACGGGCGACTTTAAGGTGGATTTCACGCCCATAGACGGCAACGTCATCGACCTCAAACGCATTTCCGAGATAGGGAGCAAAGGCGTATTGCTTATGCTTGCCGAAAGCACGAATATCGAGCGCCCGGGCTCGTCCATGAGCGAGTCGCGCGTAGGCGAATCGTTTGCTCATATCTTCAACGAAAATCAGGACAGGCGCATTTTTATCGCGACTTTCGCGTCAAATATCCACCGCCTTCAGCAGATAATCGACATAGCCAAGAAAAACAAGCGTAAGGTGGCGTTTGCCGGCAGGAGCATGGTAAACATCGTCGAACTCGCAACCAAAATAGGCGAACTCAAACTCGACAAAAACATGGTGGTCGACGTCGAGCAGATAGGCAACGAGGAGGACAAAAACCTCGTTATAATCACTACCGGGTCGCAGGGCGAGCCTATGAGCGCGCTCACTCGTATCGCCAACGGCGAATTCGACAAGATCCAGATAGGCTACAACGACACGGTGATCATTTCCGCCACCCCCATACCCGGCAACGAGCGCATGGTCTACAACGTCATCAACAATCTTTATCGTTGCGGAGCCAAGGTCATTTACGAAAGCCTCAACGAGATCCACGCTTCCGGACACGCTTGTCAGGAAGAGATCAAACTTATCCATACTCTCGTTAAGCCCAAGTTTTTCATCCCCGTACACGGCGAGCGCAGACATCTGCAAAAGCACGCCGAGCTTGCGATGAAAATGGGAATGCTTCCCACCAATATTATTCTTTGCGATATAGGCAACAACGTCGAAGTAACGAAAAACAGCATACGTATCGGCGATAACGTGCCTTCGGGCTGTCTTTTGGTAGACGGTTTGGGCGTGGGCGACGTAGGCAGCGCGGTGCTTCGCGACCGCAAGCATTTGTCCGAAGACGGAATTTTCGTCGCGGTCATCGGCATCAAAGCGGTAAGCGGCGAAGTGTTCGACATCAACATTCAGTCCAAGGGCTTTATGTACACCAAGGACGAGTCTGACGAGATGGTCGAGGAAGCGAAAGAAGTGCTCAGGAAGGCTCTTTCCAAGATAGATCTCAAGTCCGTCGGCGATTTCGCGGGAGTCAAGAATCTGGTAAGAAAGGAACTCAAAAATCTTTTCTTCAACAAGACGCGCCGCGACCCCATTATACTTCCCATAATAGTAGAGGACTGATATGCCCTTCAAGACGCCCAACAAAACGTCCGAATATATCCGTTCGTTCATAAAGACGGACGGCTTATATTCGCGCATAATCTCATACGCGGACGAGCATTATATCCCCGTGCTTCTGCCCGAGAGCGCGGCGGTCCTTAAGCAGATCGTTTCGACCGCAAAGCCCGCCAGGATCCTGGAGATAGGCACGGCGATAGGCTTTTCGTCGCTCGTAATGCTTCAAAACAGCGAAGCGAAACTCTATACCGTGGAGATAAGCGAAGAGCGGGTAAACAAAGCCAAGGAGTTTATGAGCGAAGCGGGCGTATCGGAGCGCGCGACGTTTTTCGTGGGCGACGCGGGAGAGATAGTGCCGATGCTGTCGGGAAAGTTTGATTTTATCTTTATGGACGGACCGAAAACGCGCTATATCGAATACTTTCCGTATCTCGACAAACTGCTGGTAAAAGGCGGCGCCTTAGTGTGCGACAACGTTCTCATCAACGGTTGGGTAAGCGGAGAAGAGGAAGTAAGTAAGAAAAAATCCACCATAGCCGTCGGGATAGAGAAGTTTTTGGAAACGCTTTATTCGGACGAGCAGTATTCGACCTGCCTTATCCCGGTAGGCGACGGAATGAGTTGGAGCGTCAAGGAGCGAGAATAAATCATGTTGGAATTATTAGCACCCGCGGGCAACGCCGAAAGGCTCGATACCGCGCTGTACTTCGGCGCGGACGCGGTTTACCTGGCATACAAGGACTTCGGCTTGCGCGCCTTTGCCGACAACTTCGATCTCGAAGGGTTGAAAAACGCGGTAAACAAATGCCATAGTCTTGACAAAAAGGTTTACGTTACGCTCAACGTTTTTGCTCGTAACGAGGATTTCGCGGCGATGACCGAACTTGTCGACAATCTCGAGCTTATCCGCCCGGACGGAGTGCTTGTAAGCGATCTCGGCGTGCTGTCCCTTGTAAAAAGCCACGCGCCCTCGGTCGATATTCATCTTTCCACGCAGGCAAACCTTACCAACGTTTACGCGGCGAAAGAATACGTCAAAATGGGCGTAAAACGCCTCGTAATGGCGCGCGAGTTGTCGCTCGGCGAAATACGCGCTATTCGCGACGGAATAGGCGATACGGCTCAGATAGAGGCTTTCGTTCACGGCGCGATGTGTATGTCGTATTCGGGCAGGTGTCTGCTCAGCAATTATCTTACGGGCAGGCGCAGCAACCACGGCGAATGCGCACAGAGCTGCAGGTGGGAATACGCGCTCGTCGAAAAGACGCGCGCGGGCGAATATATGCCCGTCGAAGAAGACGCGCGCGGCTCGTACATACTCAACTCCAAAGATCTCAATATGATAAAGCATATCGATCTTTTGGCCGAAGCGGGAGTAGACAGTCTTAAGATAGAGGGGCGCATGAAAACGGCGTATTACGTTGCGAGCGTGGTGGGCGCGTATCGGCGGGCGATCGACTTGTACGAAAAGAACCCCGACTCGTTCGTTTTACCCAAGGAGATAGAAGACGATCTCGACAAGCCCGGACACCGCGAGTACTGCACGGGATTTTACTTCCCCTACAAAACGGACAACGAAAGTTACTCTACGAGTAAACCCGTCCAGAAATACGACTTTATCGCGTCCGTATTGTCGTCTTTTGACGGCGGCGCGGTCGTGGAAATGCGCAACAGATTCCGCGTAGGCGACGAACTCGAAGTCCTTTCGCCCAACGCTTACCACAATTCGAAGATAGTCGTCGGCAGAATGGAAGACGAGAACGGAGCGGAGATACTCGACGCGCTCAAAGTCCAGCAAAAAGTCAGACTTTACACTTCCGTTCCTCTTAAGGCGGGCGATTTTCTCCGCAAAAAAGCAGACTTGATTCAATAAACGCGGATTTACTGTCCGAAACGCCGAACGTATCGGCGTTTTTCTTTTTATCGCGGACAGGCAAAACGCGGCCTTGATTGTCATATAATGTAAAACTTTGAAAAAAGGTGGGGGAGTTATATGATTTTCGAGAGTTTTATTGCTTTTTTTGCCAAAGTATTCTTTTTTACGTCGTACGTCACGTCGTCCGCGTCGTTTCCGCCGCCGCTTGACGAGGAGGAGGAAAGAAAGTGCCTGATTTCAGCCAAGGCGGGCGACAAAGAAGCCAAGGAAAAACTCATCAGGCACAATCTTCGCTTAGTGGCTCACGTGGTCAAGAAATACGCCGGAGCGGGAGAGGCGGACGATCTTATTTCGGTGGGTACGATAGGACTTATCAAGGGAATAAACACGTACGACGACGAAAAACCCGCCGCGCTCGCGACGTATTGCGCAAAGTGCGTCGACAACGAAATACTTATGTATATCCGCGCCAACAAGAAGCACCGCGGCAACGTTTCGCTTTCCGATTCGGTGGGCGTGGACAAAGACGGCAACGAAATAACGCTTATGGACGTTATTCCGGGCGAGGACGAGCGGCAGTTCGTCAAGATAGAAGACGGGGTCATGATGGAGAAAGTCCGCAAAATCGTCGAAACCTCGCTTACCGAGCGCGAAAGACTTATAATAACGCTTCGTTACGGTCTGGGCGGCGAAGAACCGCTCACTCAGCTGGAAGTATCCGAGATACTTAATATTTCGCGGTCGTACGTGTCGAGGCTCGAGAAAAAAATAATGAGAAAAATCCGCCGAAAACTCGACAAATAACCCCTTATTTTGCTCAAAACGCTTGATTTTTCGCCGATAAGGTGGTATTATATCATTGCAAGATAACCGAACGGTTGCGTGAGAAATCACGAGGAAAGTCCGAACACCGCAGAACAGGGCGCCTGCTAACGGCAGGTGAAGGCGACTTTAAGGAAAGTGGAACAGAAATAAACCGCCGCTTTACGCGGTAAGGGTGGAAAGGCAGGGTAAGAGCCTACCGGCGTTACGGTAACGCGACGCGTCTATCCAAACCCCGCCCGGTGCAAGATAGCGGGAGAAATCGGTTGTTCGCCGTCTCCCCGAATCGCTCGAACGGCCCGGCGACGAGCCGTCTAGACAGATAACCGTTCAAGACAGAATTCGGCTTACAGATTATCTTGCTTTTTTTAAGACAGACCGCGGCTTGTCCGCGGTTTTCGTTTGAGGAGAAGTATGAAAGTTTTTCCGCGTTTTTCAAGTGAATTTGCCTGTCTTAAAGGCGCTTGCCCGCGTTCGTGCTGCGAGGGCTGGCGCGTGGTTATCGACGGCGAAACCGCGGAAAAATACGCGCGCGGCGGCGACGAAACTAGCCGTAAGGCGGCAAAGTATCTTCGCGGCGGGAAAGAAAAGCATTTCGCGTCGGCGAATAACAAATGCCCGTTTTTGCGCGCGGACGGGCTTTGCGAAATAGTTTGCGAAAAGGGAAACGGGTTTTTGAGCGAGGTTTGCGATATGCACCCGCGTTTTTTCGCTCAGTCGGGCGAATACGAGTTCGAATATTTTTCGCTCTCGTGCCCGGCGGCGGCAAGGCTTTTTTTGCGCGACAGTCTTAACGGCGGAGTCAAATACGCGACATTGGGCGGAGCGGAATTCGACGCGGCGGGCTTCGTTCCGTGCGTATTGTCCGCGTCGACGCGGCGTCTTAGCGGAAGCGAGCGGAAAAATATCGAAGATCTCGTCGTAAGTTCGCTTTCCGCCTGCTCGTATTCTTCCGCCTCGATCAAGGGAAAAATAACGGCGTTTTCGTTGGATACGGCGCTCGGAACGCGGCGGCTGATCGACGATCTTTTCGTTTACTGTTCGTTGGCTTTCATGCGCTTTAAGCGAGACGTTTTCGGCGCCGCCGTAATATGCGCGCTCGGCTTTGCTTGCGCGTACTCGCTGTACGGAGAACTCGGATTGTGCGACTTTTCGCGCGAGATCGAGCACGACGATCGCAACGTCATACGGCTTCGGAGACTTACCGAAGGTAAAAAAGGCAAGCGCGCCTTGCTTCCGCTCATGATAAACGGCGCAAAAAAATAAAAAAAATTCTTCAAAACGTGACTTAGTCGCTTTATTTTTCCGGCAAAAGCGATTACAATAATATCGTAAGGCAAAATAACGCCGTTCCGTCCGGGCGGCGCGGAAACCGCGAGTTATTGATTTTTTTAATAATTCACATAAATTTTCGCCAAAATTTCGCTTTACGGCGGGTAAAAAGGTTTACAATTACTCAAAATAATGCTATTATATTATGTGGTAACGAGTAATTTTACTCGAGAGGTGTTTTCGTGACGGCAAAAATCCATTCTTTCGAATCTTTCGGCACGGTAGACGGCCCCGGAATACGATTCGTCGTGTTTTTCAAAGGCTGTCCCTTAAGATGTCAGTATTGCCACAATCCCGACACATGGACGGCTGACGGCGCGAAAGAAATGACCGACGACGAGATAGTGACCAACGTCCTCAAGTATCGCTCATACTACGGTGAGAAAGGCGGCATAACCGTTTCGGGCGGCGAACCGCTCATGCAGATAGATTTCGTGACCGAGCTGTTCCGCAAACTCAAGACTTACGGCATAAACACCTGCGTCGACACTTCGGGCTTTACTTTCAACCCGGACGATCCGACGAGCGTAGCCAAGCACGAAAAGCTTATCGAGTACGCCGATCTGTTCCTTCTGGACATCAAGCACATAAGGAGCGAACAGCACAAAGTCATCACGGGTCAGGGCAACGAACACACGCTCGCGTTTGCGAAGTTTTTGTCCGATCACGGCAAAAAGATGTGGATCCGTTACGTGCTCGTACCGTCGCTTTCGGACAACGACGACGATATAAGAGCGCTCAAGGAATTTATCGATACCCTTAAGACGGTAGAGAAGATCGAAGTCCTTCCGTACCACACGATGGGCAAGGTAAAGTACGAAAACTTAGGCATAGATTACGTACTCAAGGACGAAGTGCCGCCCACGAAAGAGAGGGTGGACAACGCGAAAAGAATTTTGGGAGTGCTTAAATGATTACTCAAAAAAACAAATCCAACGCAGACCTTACGGGGCTTTGCGTAATAGAAGTGAGCGGCGAAAGCTGCGCTAACTGCCTGTCGCTTATGCCGGTGCTGTCGTCTATCGTATCGAATCGCGACGACGTCAGGCTTGTTCATATCGAGGCCGACGAAAACACGGTCGACTTTATGACCAAGTACGACGTAAGGCAGGTTCCCACCATTCTCCTTACGGACGACGGCGAAGAATTCGCCCGCGCGGTGGGATTTCAACCCGAGGAAATTCTCGAACTCTGGCTCGACGCCAAGATCGAAGAACGTAAAAACAGTAAAAAATAAAACCCAGGAGGTAAATTATGCAATTTGAAGCATGGGAAGGATTTGTACCCGGCAAGTGGTGCAATGACGAAGTGGACGTAAGAGACTTTATTCAGAGAAACTATACGCCCTACGAGGGAGACGACAGTTTCCTTGCTCCCGCGACCGAGGCGACCAAGAAACTTTGGGCGCAGGTAATGGAGCTTTCCAAGGAAGAGCGCGCACGCGGCGGAGTTTACGACGCGGACACCAAGATCGTTTCGACCGTAAACAGCCACGAGGCGGGTTATCTTAACAAGGATCTCGAGAAGATCGTAGGTATTCAGACCGACGAGCCGTTCAAGCGTTCGCTTCAGCCGTTCGGCGGTATCAAGATGGCGGAGCAGGCTCTCGAGGCTTACGGCTATCATATCGATCCCGAAGTAAAAGAGATCTTCACCAAGTACCGCAAGACTCACAACGACGGCGTTTTCGACGCTTATACGCCCGAAATGCGTAAAGCTCGTACCGCTCACATCCTTACAGGTCTTCCCGACACTTACGGAAGAGGCAGAATCGTAGGCGACTATCGTCGTATAGCGCTTTACGGCGTAGACTACCTTATGAAGAAGAAGCAGGAAGACAAGGACAACATGATCGGCGATATGACTCCCGACAAGGTTCGCGACAGAGAGGAAGTAGCGGAGCAGATCAAGGCTTTGCAGGCTCTCAAAGGAATGGCGGCTAAGTACGGCTACGACATTTCCAAGCCGGCCACCAACGCGCAGGAGGCTATCCAGTTCCTGTATTTCGGCTATCTCGCCGCAGTCAAGGATCAGAACGGCGCGGCTATGTCCATCGGACGTAACTCGACCTTCCTCGATATTTATATCGAGAGAGACCTCAAGAAAGGAGTTATCACCGAGCAGGAAGCGCAGGAGCTTATGGATCACTTCGTAATGAAGCTTCGTATCGTTAAGTTTATGCGTATCCCCTCGTATAACGAACTTTTCTCCGGCGACCCCACGTGGGTAACCGAATCCATCGGCGGTATGGGCGTAGACGGCAGAACGCTCGTCACCAAGAACTCGTTCCGTGTTCTTCATACCCTCGTAAACCTCGGACCGGCGCCCGAACCCAACCTTACCGTTTTGTGGTCCAAGCGTCTTCCCGACAACTTCAAGAAATTCTGCGCAAGGATTTCGATCGCGACGAGCGCTATTCAGTACGAGTCCGACGACCTTATGCGTCCCGAAATGGGCGACGACTACTGCATCGCTTGCTGCGTAAGCTGCATGAGAGTAGGCAAAGATATGCAGTTCTTCGGCGCGAGAGCAAACCTTGCGAAGTGCTTGCTTTACGCTCTCAACGGCGGCAAGGACGAACTTACCAAGGACAAGGTGACCGGCAAACCTCTTCAGGTCGCGCCCGAATTCGTTCCGGTTTATACCGACGAAAACACGCCGCTTGATTACGAAGAAGTTCTCCACAAGTACGACGTAATGATGGATTGGCTCGCTAACCTTTACGTTCAGACGCTCAACCTTATCCACTATATGCACGACAAGTATTCGTACGAGGCTATCGAAATGGCTTTGCACGACACGAAGGTAAGAAGATTCTTCGCTACCGGTATCGCGGGACTTTCCTGCGCGGTAGACTCGCTTTCGGCGATCAAGTACGCTAAGGTTTACCCGATCCGCGACGAAAACGGCCTTATCACCGACTTCCGCATCGAGGGCGAATATCCCCAGTACGGCAACAACGACGACAGAGTAGACAGCATCGCGGTATGGCTCGTTAAGTCGTTTATGAAGAAAGTTAGGTCGAACTTCACGTATCGCGAGTCCATTCCCACCATGTCTATTCTTACCATTACGTCAAACGTCGTATACGGCAAGAAGACCGGTAATACCCCCGACGGAAGACGCGCAGGTCAGCCTCTCGCTCCGGGCGCAAACCCGATGCACGGCAGAGACCACAGCGGCGCGCTCGCTTCGCTCGAGTCGGTCGCTAAACTTCCCTACGAGTATTCGAGAGACGGAATTTCCAATACGTTCTCGATCACCCCGAGTTCGCTCGGCAAAGCAGACTGATATAATAATCAAGGAGGAATAATATTATGTCCAAGCAGCAAGAAGAAAATTTGGTAAATATGCTTGACGCGTACGTAGCGGACGGCGGCTATCACCTCAACGTTAACGTATTCAACAGAGAAACCCTTCTCGACGCGCAGGCTCATCCCGAGAAGTATCCCCAGCTTACGATCAGAGTATCGGGCTACGCGGTAAACTTCATTAAGCTCACCAAGGAACAGCAGGACGACGTTATCGCTCGTACCATTCACGAGTCGATGTAATCGCAAAACGACAAAAACTCTCCACCTCAAAAAGCGGGGAGTTTTTTTATTTTAAAAAATTTTTAACCAAAAGGTAAATTTTTTTCAAAAACGGCTGACAAGCGTTTTTTTTGCGTGTTATAATACGAGCATAAGGAGACAAAGAACTATGGGTTACACATAATTCGGAAAGGAATTAAAAAAAAGTAATGATAGACCATGACGAAACTTTAGGCGATTTTGCCTCTTTTGTCGGAGTCTCGTCGGCGTTCGTTTCGTCGGTGTTGACGGGTAAAAAAAATATTCCGGATGACTGGTACGACAAAATTTGTGAACACTACCCGCTGAATAACGCCGACAAAACCGCTTTGTACGACGCGTATTGCGAAACTAAGAATTCGATCAAGATCGACGTTGTGGCTATACCGGCGCAGGCGAAGAGAGTGGCGTTGCAGTTTCAACGGCAACTGCCGACGCTGAGCACGGAAGATTTGGAAGCGATAAGAAAAATACTTGAGGAGAAGTAAGTGGACTATATGGTATAACATTTAAAATCAACAAGAAAACAAAGGAATTGGTTATTGTCGGGGAAAGCGGACACATAATTTCGTATTATATTGTAAAAGATAAATTTCATTACATAGACAATAAAGGAGTAAAAAGATGGATAAGTATAAAGAAAAAATAAAATTTCCATTCAAATGTCCCGTATGCGGTAAAGAAGAATTTGAAGATTTTGATTGGTTAGCAGAAGAAGAAAACGATGACGAGGTTGAGGTTTATAAAATAGACACAATTAGTGGTGAAAAAGTTAGAATTACAGACCCGATTGAAATATATTGTGTTCATTGTAGTCATTGCGGTTGGATGTACGATCTTAAACAGGTAGTAGACCACGATGCCGTTGGAGACAGGAATGAAAAAACAGTTAACGAACTTAGGGTAGAATACCGACAAAAGATCAAAGCAAATAGTAAATACAATTTTGATGATGATAATTCAAAGCATAATCCACATAAATGTCCCGTTTGCGGCGAATATGGATTCAAGTACGAAGATTCTTACGACGTGTGTCCTATTTGCGGCTGGATAGATGACGGTACTGATAGTATACCTTCCGATAATTATTCGGAAGTAAATGCGATTTCTATTGTTGACGCAAGAAAACATTTTATAGAACAACGCTCTCAAGATCCCCAATACAGGTGGGATAAAGAACAACAAAAGAAGAAAATAAAAATATAATTTTTTTGAAAATAATAGAAGATTGGAATAAGTCTCTTTGCGGAGAGATTAGGTATGAAAGCGTATTACATATCCACAAGTATGATAGGGATAATTTTCAAGATCGTTCAACGCGTTTATTGACAGAAGCAGAATACAATAAATTTAAAAAATATTTCAAAGGGGTACCTAAAAAATGATTAACGGAAACGTAAACGAATTTGTAAATGGATTATACTTTGGGGACGAAAGAGTCTTTACATATAAAGGTGTAAAGTATTTTATACAAGGATTCTTAGTTGAAGATAAACTAACTCTTTTTTTA
>CACZPH010000138.1 GCA_902783025.1 uncultured Eubacteriales bacterium
CGCTCGCAATTTCAATTGCAATTTCAATGATAATTTATTATAAATGGACAAAGAATAAATGAATATAATATTTTTAGATATTGACGGTGTGTTAAACACAGATAAAACTTGTGCTGTTTATGATAATGAATTAGTAATTGAAGACAATAAACTTTTATTATTAAAAAAACTTGTGGAAGAAACGCAAAGTAAAATCGTTTTAGTTTCAACAAAAAAAGATTACTGGGAAAAGAAAGACAAAAATAAACAAGGTTTATACGGGGCGTATCTTGATGAAAAGTTTTCTGAATATGGACTTTCAGCTTACGATAAAACCATAGATGACGGAATACACCGAGGACTTGGGGTGCTTGCATGGAAGAGTAAAAACAATGTGAGAAACCTTGTAATTTTAGATGATGACGATGAAGGATATGATGCAATAACAAAAACATTTTACTTGGTTAATATTTCAAGTAAAAACGGGCTAACTGAACAAGATTTAGAAAAAGCAAAACAAATATTAAGTAGAAATATATAATTCTCACGCAACATTTTAGGGCACACACCTAATAAAATGAAACATTTTGGTGCATACACACATAATCTCGCCGTATGGCGAGATTTTTTTATGCAAAACCGGCCCCATAGAGCGCGAGCAAGTACGCGCGCTTGCCGCAAAAATTTTCGGATAAAGCGCGGTTTCGTTTTGCAGAATCGTTTTATCGCATATATTGTTTTCAAAAAATAAAGCCTTTTACAAAACTCCGCTTTTGCCTCAGCGCGTGCGGAGTATTCTTTTTTTATTTCTTTCGCTCTATCGCGGCGTTAAGGTTTGACACCGCGAAAAAAAGAGTATATAATATACGCGTTCGGTACGTAAACGCCGACTAATCGCGAAACAAGGAGCAAAAACATGAAATTTTTCAAGAAACTTGCCGCTCTTATCATGACGGTTATCGTTATGACGAGCGCGGCGGCCTGCACGACTTCCGCCGCCAAGACCGAAGAGTTCAAGTATTGGAACGAGTGTGACGCGCTCACTTCTCTTAAGACGTACGTTACGACCGTAACGAACGAAAAATCAGACGATTTTATCCCGGCAGAGGACAGAATTGCCGTATTCGATATGGACGGCACGCTGTGCGGCGAACTCTTCCCCGAATATATCGAGTATTTACTTCTCGAGTACCGTTGTCTGGATGATCCCGATTACGAAGCCGACGAGGACCTCAAGGCGGTCGCGACTCTTATCCGCGAGTCGGGTAAGAATTACAAAACGCCCGCCGTATCGGATTTCGATCAGGTACACGGCAGAGCGCAGGCTAAGGCGTTTGCGGGGCTGACGAGCGAAGAATTTATCTCTTACGTCAAGAACTTTCTCAAGCGCGAAGCGCAGGGCTTCGAAGGACTCACTTACGCGAATTCTCTCTACAAGCCCATGATCGAGGTCGTTTCGTATCTCCAAAAGCACGATTTTACCGTATACGTAGTCAGCGGCTCCGACCGCATGATATGCCGCGCGGTGGCGTGCGAAGCGCTCAATATCCCGACAAACAACGTTATCGGAATGGACGTAACGATGGTAGCGAGCCATCAGCCCGAAGATAAAGACAACCTTCACTACCAGTTCAACGACGGCGGCGACGACACCTTGGTTCGCGGCGACGAAATGTGGATCAAAAACCTCAAAATGAACAAGGTTTCCCAGATAGCGCAGGAGATAGGCAAACAGCCGGTTTTGTCCTTCGGTAACTCGAGCGGCGACGTAAGCATGCACGAGTACACCGTTACCGACAACGACTACAAGGCGATGGCGTTTATGCTCGTAGCCGACGACGACAGGCGCGACCACGCCGACCTTACCGAAACCGCGAAGCGCCTCGCTCAATGGCAGGAAAGAGGCTATACCGTTATTTCGATGAAGGACGACTTCAAGACGATTTACGGCGACGGAGTAACGCTCGTAGAATAAAAGTAAATAAAAAAAGCGCTTTCGCCGAAGAGCGAAGGCGCTTTTTTCGTGTTCCGTTATAACTTTTATGTCAGCAGATAATAAATCGTTTCGCGATTCAGTCAACGTTTTTACGCGTATTTACGCCTAAAAGCCGAAAAGAACCCTAAAAAAGGCGCTTTTTTGAGATACAAAAGCCCCCTATTGTATCATTTTTCCGTTATTTTTCAAAAACGACGCGTCAAAAAGTTGCAAAAAGCAGACCTCTTTGGTATAATATGATTATCAAAAATTTTTTTTTGGAGGAAACAACATGGCAAATTTAAAAAAATTCGTTAAGTGGTTCGACCTTTGCGCCGCGGCACTTGCACTCATTGCGCTACTTCTTATGTTCGCACCCGCAATCACGTATGTAAAAGACGGAGCTGATCTTTCTGCTGCATACATAAATGATGTTTCGGCGTTTAATGGATTCCAGACGATTTTTGGGGCGGTAAAGAATAGTGATACCGGATATTTGGCTTTCTCGTTCCTTAACTTCCTTACCCTTATCTTCGTCGTAGCGGCTATCGTATTGCTCGTTCTCAACAACTTCGGCAAGGGCTTCAAGTTCCTTAACCTCGTAGCGGCGGGACTTCTTCTCGTAGCGGGTGTATTCTTCTTCCTTACTCTTGCTTTCACGTTTGCTGCCGAAAACCCTGTTGGTAGTGGTGTTGTACAGAAAGGAATTTACAAAGAAAACTGGGCGCTCGGCGTAGGTGCGATCCTTTCGGGCGTATTCGCTCTTCTCGGCGCGGGTGTAAGCGGCTGCAAACTTCTTATTAAGTAATTTCGGCAAAAAGCCAACTTAGTTCAAGAAGGAGAGTATTATATACAGTACTCTCCTTTTTGTTTACGACTTTTAATTTACCGCTCAAAATTTTTGCATAAAAGTTGTTTTTATGCGTATAAAACCTTTGCCAAAAGCAATTTAAAGTGCTACAATATACGCGGAGTTTACTTAGGCACTATGTACGACAAGATCAGGACAACTTTATTTCCGCTGCTCGCGGCTTTCATTTGGGGCACGGCGTTCGTATTTCAGACTTACAATACGGCGGGAACGTTTACGTTCAACTTTATGCGTTCGTTCGTGGCGTCGGTGTTTCTCGTCGCGCTGTTGCCCATCTTTACGAAAGGCGACTTCAGGCATTTGCTTATCGAGAAGAGCCGAAGCGAAACGCTCAACCTTTGGCTCGGCGGAGTAATAAGCGGCGTGGCGCTCGCTTTCGGATCGTTTTTGCAGCAGTACGGCGTTGATCACGGCGTAGAGGCGGGCAAGGCGAGTTTCCTTACCGCGCTTTACGTGGTGCTTGTGCCCGTATTCGGCGTTTTCCTCAAGAAGAAAGTCACGCCAAACACCTGGATAGCGATCGTTATCGCGGTTGTGGGGCAGTATTTCCTTTGTATCAAGCGCGGCTTTACGGTAAACCCGCTCGATCTCATCGTGCTTGCGGGCGCGTTGCTTTTTGCCGTGCAGATCCTTGCCATCGACCATTTCTCGCCCAAGTGCGACGGGGTAAAAATGTCGTGCATACAGCTTCTTACTATGGCGGTGATATCGCTCGTTCTGTCGTGCATATTCGAAAACCCTCAGCCCGCGGATCTTACCGACAACATTTTGCCGGTATTGTACTTAGGCATTTGCTCGTCGGGAATAGCGTATACGCTCCAGATAGTGGCGCAGAAGGATTCCAATCCCACGCTCGTGTCGTTGCTGTTATCCATGGAGGCGGTGTTCGGCGTGATCTCCGCGGCGATCTTCCTCAAGGAATTTTTGAGCGTAAGAGAATATATCGGCTGTCTGCTTATGGTGGGCGCGGTACTCTTGTCGCAGGTAAATATCTTTGAGTTTATCTGCAAGAATAAAGCCGGAAAAGACGGGAAAAATGAAGAGCAGAACCAAGAGCAAAACGATGAAAAAATCGCTTCCGTATCGCGCGAAAACGTGTCGGAAGTTCAGACCGAGGTGTAAAGTGGACATTACGCTTATCGACGGAAATTTCTTCCGGGGTTCGCCGGACGATGCCGGAATAACTTACAGCGCCGTATCGGGCGGCAAGATAGATCTTTACGGCGTGCGATACAACGCAAGCGCCGGAAAATACACCCGTATGGATAACGCGGTTGCCGCGACGGTTTCGCCGGGAGTCGAAAATCTTGCCTGGCACACGAGCGGCGGCAGAGCGCGCTTTTCAACCTCGTCGCGCCGCATAGCGATCGCGGTTAAGTATCCGTACTTTACCGATTTTGAGCATATGGCTCTCGCCGGATCGAGCGGCTTTTCGTTGTACGCCGACTACAAGGACGGACGTAGCGAATTTCTGCATACGTATATGCCGAAACGCAATCTCGGTTTATCTTTTCGCGGCGTATTTACTATTCCCGACGGCGTAAAGCCGGACGGATACACGCTGTACTTTCCGCTTTACAACGCCGTAAACGAA
>CACZPH010000139.1 GCA_902783025.1 uncultured Eubacteriales bacterium
AAACTCGGTAAGTTGAGTCTTGTACTTTCCGTCCGGAAGTTTAGCAAGAGCGCCGCTCACTACCTCGTCAAGTTCGCTTATCGCCGCAGTCTTAAGCTCTGTAAGACGTTCGGTAACGTACTCGGTAATTTTAGCTGTGAGCTGCTCTTTTACGTCGGAAACGGTGGGATAGAAAGAATCAAGAGTGTTTACGCCGTTGATTCTCGCCTTAAGCTGAGCGGCGTAATCGTTGAGCTTTTCGGTCAACGTTTCGCCGAGCTCTTTTACGGTAGCCACGGTCTCGTCGATAACCGTCGCCGCCGCCGTTTTAAGTTCGGTAAGTTTAGCCGAAATAAGTTCGGTAGCGTAAGACTTTGCTTGCGACGAAAACTCGCCGAGTACCGCCTTTGCGCTCGCTTTTACGGTCAAAAGGTCGCCCGAAAGGTTTTCGACGGTGGTTTTTGCGGTAAAATAAGCGGTTTTTATCTGTTCGATTTCAGCGCCCGCCGCCTCTACGGCGTAATCGTAAACGGACTGCATCTGCTCCAAAACCGCCGTTTTGATTTGCTCAACCTGCGTGTAAGTAGTTTTTGCCGTCCTGTAAGCCGAGTCGAGTGCCGAGTAAATTTCCCGGAGCTTTGCTTTTACTTCGTCAACCTCGCCTTCCGCGGTAGAAGCAATATAAACCGCATAATCGTAGAGCGCGCCGAATTGCTGAGCCGATTCGACGTCAAGATCTTCATCCGCGTCGGCTTTGATTTCCGCAAAACCCGCTACCGCCTCGGTTTTGGCTGACTCGGAAGTGTTTGCGCTCGCGCTGAAAGAAAGAGTGCGAACTTTTTCGGTTTTAGTAACTATCGCATAGTATTGCGCGTCGGCCGTTACCGCGGGAAGCGCGCTCAGCACCTCTCCGCCCTGCGACGTCGCCCAGCCCTCGAAGGTATATTCGAATTCGTCGTCCGTCTTCGAATACGTAAAGGACGGCACTTCGTCCTTATTCCACTTCCTGCTGTCAAGTTGTGCGCCGTCTTCGTCGTAAAACTTGACCGTAAACTGAAGGGTATCGACTATTTCGTCCCCGCCGCCGTTATCCGGATCGACGGTCGGTGCGGCACACGCCGGCATACTTACTCCGAGCGCTACCGCAATAGCCAAAGACGCCAAAAGTCTTTTTTTCATGATATTTCTCCTTTTTAATCAATGTTTATATAAATTATACATTATTTATTGATGTCAAGTTAAGCGGTTTTTGTAAACAAAATGTTGAGTTAGGCTTTTTGCGACTCTCTTATTAAGAGAATTAACGAAAAAATCCCGATTTACGGGTGGGTTTTTGTCATTTTGATATGTGGAACGCCGACTTCGTAAAACTCTTCGGACGAGGTCGAATAGCCGCATTTGAGGTAAAAGCCCTCGGCTCTGCGCTGAGCCTCAACGTCGATACGGCTGACGTTAAGCGAATTAAATGCGAAATTCTCGGCCGCTTGCATAAGGCGCTTGCCCAAACCTAAGCCGCGGCGGGTAGTCAACACCCTTCCTATATGAGCGACGTCAGGCTCGTCGGTAAAATACAGCCTTAAGTATGCGACGACTTCGCCGCCGTCCGTGCAAAAAACGTGATACGCCCGCTCGTCCACTCCGTCCGCGTCGGGATACAGGATCTTTTGCTCGACGGTAAAGACCTTTGCACGAGCGCGCATAACGGCATAAAGCTCGCGCGAAGTGAGTTCGTCTAAAGTCTTGATACGAAAGTCGTCCATTTGTTTCTCCTCTTTTTTGCTTATTATAACACCGAAAAACGGCTTTTTCAATAGCGGTTGCGCAAAAAGTAAAAATAAATAGGCAAAAGAATACCCGACTGACAAATCCGTAAAAAAATTGTTTTTTACCGCCTCAAACCCTTGACAAATCCGTCGCGTTTTACTATAATGTATAGGCTCAAAGATGATTTTTGAGTAAGCACCGGTAGCTCAACTGGATAGAGTCTTCGGCTACGGACCGAAAGGTTGCGGGTTCGAATCCCTCCCGGTGCACCACTAAAACAGGCTAACGCAAAAAGCGTTGGCCTGTTTTAGTGTGTCTCGGGATGGGAATGAGAACCTTGACTTCAGTCATCGGTTCGCGCGCGCACGCAATATGCGGACGCGCAAGGGCGACGGACAGTCGTCGCCTGCTATCCCGACCGAAAAAACGCAAAAAGCGTTGGCCTGTTTTAGTATGTCTTGAGATGGGAACGAGAACCTTGACTTCAGTCATCGGTTCGCGCGCGCACGCACCACGCGGACACGCAAGGGCGACGAAACGGCGGTTTTGTTTTGCTTTGCTTGACTGATATGCGCGCACGTGATATAATTAAAGAAAAAACGACAATGGGAGATATTATGAGAAAGATTTTGGCTATTGCCGCCGTTTTGGGCATATTTGCGGGAGCGGGAGCGTCTTTGCCCGCCGCTACGGTACGCGCGGAAGACGCGCCTAAAATCGCGGACGTTTACGTGATCGCCGGCCAGTCCAACGCCGCGGGCTACACTCAGATATCCGCGCATAGCGACGTCGAGTACGAAAACGTTTTGTACTGGGGCGTTACGAATCAGACGCGCACGGGCGGCAGAAGCAACGAGTTTTATGATTTTACGCCGGTAAGACAGGGCATGGGCATAAGCGAGTCGCAAATAGGTCCGGAGCTAGGCATGGCGCACTATCTCAATTCGCTTTACGAGAGCGAAAACGCGACGGCGTTTATCATCAAATCCGCGGCGGGCGGCACGTCGCTGCTAAACCGCCACGAATACGGTCCGGACGAAACCTCTCAATCCGCTAAATTCGGCAGTTGGTATCCCGAATCGCGCTGGGATCTGGATCTGTGGAAGGGCGAAAACTTTTACCGCGTCGAGGGACTTCAGTACAGATTTCTTATCAACAACCTCAAAACGGCGGTAAACAGAATACGTCTGGCGGGGTACGACGAGATACGCTTTAAGGCTCTTTGCTGGATGCAAGGCGAGGCGGACATCGGGAACGAAGAATTGTACACGGACGTATTTATGAGTTTTTGCGACGATTTCCGCGCGCGGCTCACCGAGATATTCGGTTACGACTGCTCCGACGGCACCGTCGTGGTAGGGCAGATATCCAAGACTTTCTATTCGTACGAAAACCTTGAGAAAAACACTCGGTTCGTCGAGGCGCAAAACGCGCTTGCCGACGCGATAAACGACCTCTACGTCGTGCCGAGCGGCGACTACGTGATAAATTCGCCTACCATGACTCTCGGCTCCGACCGCTATCACTGGAACCAGCGGGATATGGAAACGATCGGTCAACTCTTCGGCGCGCAAAGTTATGACCCAAAAGCGGATTTTACGCCGCAAATAATGACCGAACGGCTCGTTCTTAACCCCACGGGGCAGAATTTTCCGAGCGGCACGATACGCTCCGACCGCAACGTCATAAACGGCGCGACTTCGCTCGGCGCGGTAATAACGGCGGATCCGGGCTCATACTTAAGCGCGGTTTATCTGCTCTCCGACAGCAACGCGCGCACCGACGTGGACTTTGCCGAAACGGGCGAAAAAGACGGCGTAAAGTACTACTCTTGCTCCTTCGCTCCCTTAAGCGGCGACTTTACGCTTTGCGCGGAACTGAACAAAAGCAAACAATATACGCTATCCGCGCGCACCGAAGGGATCGAATACGGCAATTCCGTACTCGCTTCGTCGATAGTCGCCTCGCGAAAAGTCTACGACGGCGACTCGGTTTCGTTCCGCGTTTCGCCCAAGGCGGGAGGCGAACTTAAGAAAATAACGGTAAACGGCGCCGAGATCGAAAACGTAACGGGACTTACGCGGGTGGATATCGAAGATATTTGCTCGTATCTTAACGGGCAAACTTCGCTCGAAATAGTAATAACTTACGGACCTCTCGAATCGCCGCCCGCGCCGGATACGCCCGATACGTCGGACGAGCCCGACGATCCCGCGCCTCAAGGCGACAATAGCGAGTCGAAAAGTTCGTCCTGCGCAAATAACGCGCGCGCTACGCTTTCGCTCGTATTATCGCTGTGCGCCGCCGCGCTCGTACTTAAAAAGCACTGATCCTGGCAAACCAAAGCGCCGCTTTTCCGAAAGGAAAGCGGCGCTTTTTGTACTGTTTTATTATGGGTTTTCGCGCTCAAAAAAGCGCGATTTGAGCGATACGTATGCGGTTTTCCGTCAAAACTCAAGCGTCGAAACGCTCTTTGCCGGAAGATCCGCGTACCAGAGTTTTCCGTCCAGCTCCACTTGCGTTTGCGCACGCGAATCGTTGGCGTTGACAAGTACGACTACGGGTGCGGCGGACGGGGATTTGATAACGAAGCCCCGAGGCGCTTCGCTACGGCGCGGGTAGTACGCCATTCTGTCTTCCTGCCAATCGCGGCAAACGAGCGGGTAAATCGCCGAGTCTTTTCTTAAATACGGCGAAACGTGCGAAAATGCCTTGTACTGTCCGGATACGCTTACTTCGCCGCCGCTTACCGTGACGAATCCCGCGCAATCGAACGGTCCTATGGTGGGTTTTCCGCACTCGTCGAGCGCGAGATTCCAACCCGTCATTGACGAATAACCGCATTCTATCGCCATCGTCAGCATTTTCGCCCACTTTACGTGATCGGTCGCGTAATTGTCGTGAAGGCGCGGTCCGCCCTCGGTAAAATGAAGTTTGAGCGCGGGGTATTTTTTCCTTACTTGGCGCGTTTGCTCGATATTGCCGTCGTAGTAGTGAAAAGCCACGCCGCTAAGCGCCGAGGCAAGACCGTCGACATTGTCAAGATACCACAATACTCTGTCCGTCCCGCTGAAATTATGATCGTGCGCCCAAATCTGCACCTTAAGACCGTTTTCGTCGAGTTTTTTGCGCAGCGAAAGAATAAACTTCGCTTCCGTCTCCGGGTGCCACTCGCAGGCGGGCATACGTCCGGATTGCTGGGTTTCGCACTCGTTTTGCGGCGTGACCGCGCTGACTCTTACGCCTTCTTCCGCGTACGCCTTGATAAACTTTACAAAGTAATCCGCATATACGTCGACGTATTTGTCGCGCATATATCCGCCGCACATCGATCCGCCGGTTTTCATCCAGCCGGGCGGCGACCACGGCGAGGCGAACACGAACAAATCGGGTTTTATCTTAAGTATCTCCTTGAGTATCGGCAAGACGTACGCCCTGTCGCGCTCTACCGAAAAGCGCTCGAGCGATACGTCTTCTTCGCCGTCGTCGTACGAATACAGCTCGGCAGAGTAGTCCGACGCGCCGATCGAAATGCGCGCAACGCTTAAATTAAGCCCTTCTTTACCGTAAATACTCTTAAGAAGCGCTTCCCTCGCGCTTTTTTCCATTTTACTCAAAACGTAACACGACGAGCCGGTTATCGCTTCGCCCAGACCTAAAAACCCGTCGTTTTTCGCACTGACGTCGGGTTGCGTCAGAGCCGCGTCGGGAATACGCGCGGCGGGAAATATCTCGCGTACTTCCCTTTCGCCCAAAGCGTCGGTAATGATTTGTTTTGCCATGATTTCTCCTTGTGTTTTGTATTATTTCGTCGCGTTTTACGCGATACGTACCAAAGTTTTTATTCTTTTTCTTCGTTTTGTATAAGGTCGGAATGTCGGGCGGCGAACTTATCGAAAACAAGCTTTTCGACGGCGGCTATTCCGAAGGTGACGCCGAGCATTACGACTATCGCCACCGGGGTAAGTCCAAAGTGGCCGCCGAAAGTAAAACCGTAAAAGTCCTTCCAGCCTCTTACGAAAACGACCATCACCGTGTACACTATCTCGTACAAAAAAGTCGGTATAAGCGCGAACAGGACTTCGACGAACGGGCGCTTTTCGCTCACCTCTACCATTTGAGCAATAATGGCAAGCATCGGGCAAAGAAGGTGCAAAAACAGATTGTTTCGCTCGAACAGCGCGAAATAACTCTTGCCTATAAATACGGCGTAAGGGCCAAGGAAAAACACGACGGTAAGCATGGTAAGGCTTACCGCGACGGTAGACGTCGCCTTTACGGTCTTGAGAAAGCGCGGAAAAACGAATTCGTCTTTGACTACGTTGCGCGCGTTGAAATACAAGCATACGGCCGCGACGACGGCGCAAAAAACGTTGCTGAGCACGGTAAAATACTTAAAGCATCCCCAGCCGAAACCGCCGCCCACGAGTTCGACGCGTATAATATCCGAACGGAAATTGTAAATAACGGACTCCGCTACGAAAATGACGGTAAGCAGGTTGAACAAAGCGGAGATAAGGTTGAACGCTCTTTTTTTCATGTTTTTCTCCTAATCCGATTATATCAAATCCGAGCGACAAAATAAAGCGTTTTTAACGAAAATACCCGCGGCGGTCGATTTGAAATTCATTTTCGTTTTAGGCTTGCTTTTACGGTATTATTGTACCATATACGAAAATTATTTGCAACTGTTTTGAAACCTGTTTTCAATTCTTTTCGCCGCAAAATCGCCGCTTGCGCAAAACACTGAAATAAAAACGTTGCGAAAAAAACGTTTTACACGCGCGTGCGGTTGACAAACGAAACCGAAAAAGATATAATAGACGTTGTTATGTCGTTATTTGACCGCACGCGAAAGAAATTACCGTGCGGCAAAAGGGGAAAGCATGAAAAAATCCACCAAGAGTATAATTGCGGCGCTCTCATTAGGCTTTATCGCCGCGCTTGCCGCGCCCGCTTTCGCTTCGGCCTATGCCGAAGAAGACGTAAGCGCCGGCAAAACCGCGGATCTCTATTTCCTTATCGGCGGCTCGAACGCTTCGGGACAAACGAGATTCTGGTCCAACAGGGACAGATCGGTGTATAACAACGTTCTTTACTGCGGCAATACCGAATTCAAGACGGACGGCAAAGGCTCCTCGTACGAGCAGGATTTCGCTCCCGTCGCTCAAGGCATGGGCAGGGGAGTTTCGCGCATAGGGCTCGAGTTCGGCATGGCGCGCCACCTCGATTCCTCCTACGCCGAAACGGAAAACACCGACGCCGTTATTCTCAAATCCGCCTCTTTGGGCTCGACTTTGGTTTCTCCCGCCGACGAAAAGTACGGCTCGTGGGCGCCCAAAAGCACCTGGGATAGCGAAAAAGACTACTACGGCGACGATTTTTACGCGCCGGAAGGTCTGCAGCTGCGGTACTTCGAAAAATTCGTCGAAGAAAAACTCGCAAAACTCCCGACTCTGGGCTATTCGACGATCAACGTCAAAGCGGTCGTATTCTCGCACGGCGAAGAAGAAACAGGCGACCTAAACGCTTACGAAAGCGCGCTTACTTCGCTTATATCCGACGTACGCGACGCGCTGAGCGAAAAAACAGGCAAGGACTGCTCGGCTACTCCTTTCGTGATAAGTTCGGCGGTCACGAACAGATACTACGTCGATCCCGAAACCAAGGACAACGTGCGCGAAGAAGACGTCGCGGCAAAAGCCTTCGTCGCTATGCAAAAGCGCGTGGCAAACGCCGTAGAAAACACGTATTTTTGCGACAATTCGACAGGTACGGCGAACAGGGAAGTTTTCGATAACAGAAACGTATATCTGTACGATTACAACACTATTTACGAAGCGGGTCAGCGTTGCGCTCTGGTCGCGACCAAACTCGATCCCGCGCTCAAAGCGGTAAACCTTAAGATAAAAACTTCGTCCGTTTCGACCAACAAGATCACTACGCCCACCGGTTACGTCTTTATCGATCACAACGTAAGCGCGGCGGGCGACATACGGAAACTCAACGTTTATACCAAAGTCGATTACACTCTTCTCGAATCCTACGCCTACAGATACGGCGACGATTCCGTCCGCTTTCCGCTTGTTCTTTCTTACGACGGACTCGTCGAAACGGACGAGTCCAAAACGCGCGTATATTCCGCCGATTACATAACGCCCGCCGAAGATACCGTTCTCGTGTTTATTTTCACACAGGCAAAGGCGCATAACATTACCGTCGAAACGATCAACGCCGATCCCGAGCGCATATATTTCGGAGACGCGATACGTCCGTCGTCTATCGCTCCGTCGCAGTCGATTTTCGACGACGAGAGCGTGACGTTCAACGTTTATCCCAAGGAATGGGGAACGCTCAGGGCGGTAAAAGTCAACGGCAAGGAGATAGATGGCGTAAGCGGACAAACGGTCGTGCATATCGACGACGTTTGCTCGTACCTGGGCGACGACGAAGACGTGCTGAATTTCGTGATAATCTACAACGATCCTTCGGCTTCGGCTCATACGCTCAACGTTACGGTAAACAATCCGGAACTCGGCGCTCTCGTTACGGCTTCCGACATCGCGGCAAGCGGCGTCATATACGACAACGAAAGTTTTTCTTTCTCCGTAGCGCCGAATCCGGGCATGAAAGCGAGAGTCAAACTCGGCGAAACCGAGATTATCCCCGACGAAAGCGGCGTGATTTCGGTCGATAATCCCGCCTCCTGCTTCGCTTACGGCGGCGAGGCGAACATTACCGTTTCGTACTACGACCCCGAAGCTAAAGAAAAGGAAAACAGCGGCGGCTCGTCCTGCGCGGCAAAGGCTATGGAAACTTTGCTGTCCGTACTTGCCTTCTGCTCGCTCGCGCTGGTAGTCAAAAAACTGTTTTAAGAAAGCCGCAATATAAGGACTTTTTAACGTTTTCGCCACACCCAAAACGACGCGGGTAGTGGCGAAATTGCTTTGAGGAACATATGCAAAACGAAAACGAAAAAATCAACTTAAACAACGAACCGACAGCCGAAAACGCGGAAGAAAACGAAGAGAGTCTGCCGCTTGAAACCGACGACGAAGAGATCGCCGAAACCTCGGACAAGATTTCGGGCGAGAGCGGCGAAAACGAAGAAAAACGCGAAAACGGGAAAAAAGAACGCAAAAAGCTCACTATTCACAGCGAATTTGCCTATATTCTCTCAATTTTGCTGCTATCTTTTTCCGTGGCGATGACGGCGGCGGCGGACTTCGGCGTGTCGATGATAGTGGCGCCCGCGTATATGCTGAGCATGAAAATAGACGGTTTGTCTTTCGGCGTATCCGAATACATTATTCAAGGCGCGCTTTTCATCGTTTTTTGTATCATAATGCGCAAAGTAAAACTCGTATATTTTTCGTCTTTCGTCACTTGTCTTATTTACGGACTCGTACTCGACTGCTGGCGGCTGATAGTGCCCGTCCTTAACCCTTCCGTTACCGAGCCCGGCAGTATGGACTTATGGCTCAGAATACTCTTTCTTGTTCTCGGCATGGTGCTGACTTCGCTGTCTATCGCCATAATCTTCCGCATTTACTTGTATCCGCAGGTTTACGACTTTTTCGTAAAGGGCGTATCCGAAAAATTCGGAATCAAACGCCATATCTTCAAAATAATCTTCGACTTCTCGTGCCTTGCGATATCGATAGCGCTGACCTTTATTTTCTTCGGCCATCTCAAAGGAATAGGCATCGGCACGCTCGTAATGACGGCGCTAAACGGCGTAATAATAGGCCTGTTCGACAAACTTCTCGCGAGATTCTTTGACTTCAAACCGCTGTTTCCGCGCTTTGCAAAACGCTTCGAAATACTCTGAAAACTCAATACGTATCGCGCAAAACGAAAAAAGACTTGCCTCAAAAGCAAGTCTTTTTTATTCGCTTTTCAGTGTAGCGGAACTTTGCGTATGCGAAGTCGCACGAGCGTTCCCGCTCCGTCGTTTACGCCGCCGGCGCAATAAGCAATAAGCAACGAGTCGTCGTCAGTCTCGAATATCGCGCCGTAGCAAAATCCCGACTTCGGATCCGACTCGATATACGTAAGAGGCGTAAGCGGATCGAAATTTCCGTCCGCAAATTCGAGCGCGTAAGGCGTTCTGCCGCCCGTCCATACGCCGTCGACGTGTTCGCCCCTTCCGGGATACAGCGGCGCGGGGTTGTAGACGATAGCGAACCTGCCGCCACGGAGCCTCTTGCTCGACAGCGGAGATATGGGCGAGGTAAAACGCGACGGAACCGGCACGCTCCAGGTCTTTCCTCCGTCCGACGAGAAGCTTTCGAGCTGTCTGCCGAGGTCGCAGCGTATATACATATACAGTCTGCCGTCGTCGAGCTGTTCGATACCCGGCTCCTGAAGTCCGGTTTTGCACGCGCGGTACGGATTGTCGATAAGCGCCGACCGAAAGAACGTCTTGCCATCGTCGCGGCTGAGATATACCGCGACTTTACCCGACTCGAAATTCCAGTCCTCGCTGTGATCCGGGCGCGCGTCCGGCTTCTTGGGCGAGGCGTTGTGTCTGCCGCCCGCAAAAATCAACGTGCCGTCGCTGAGTCTTCGAACGCGGTCGTTGTTTACGCAGTAATATCCGTCTTCTTCGATGCACGTGCGCTCCTCGGAAAAGCTCTCGAAGTCGCGGGTGGTCCGCATAAAGGCTCTGCACTGCATATCGCCGAATTTTTTGAGATAAAACACCGCTATTTCGCCGCCGCGGAGCGGGAAAAGAGAAACGGACATAATGTTGCGCGCGCCGCACTCTTCGTGCGTGATTATCACCTTTTCTTTGCTCCAGGTTTCGCCCTCGTCGTCGGAGTAAATCATCGCGACGTCGCAAGCCGCTCCGTCGTCGTGCCCGCCGTTGTATCTGCTCCAGCAAAAATAAATGCGGTTTTTAAGGCGCACGAACGATCCTTCGCTGTTGCGCGGGTTGCCTTCCTTGGGCGGTAATTCGAGTACGATTTTTCCGTTAGTCATGTTTCCCTCCTATAATATAAGTCGGTTTTTATAATACGAGCAGTACGCTCGCTACGAGCGCGATACCTATCTGTATCCATTGTTTGAGGCTGATTTTCGCGCGGAAGAAAACGAAGTCGAACGCGGCGGTAAAGAGGATAGGCAGGGCGAACGTGAGCGGCGCCTGAATGATAATGGGCATAACTTCCGTGCAATAAAGCGAAATGTAGTCGCTTGACGTCGCCACCACCCAGTACAGCGGCACGGTCCATATGCTCCTGGGCGCGAAGGCTCGCTTGAGAATTTGTTTCGTTTCGCCCGTGCCGCGCTTGGCTATCGCCAAAACGGCAAACGCCGCGAGCGCTATAACGAGGTGGCAGGCGGTGTTTTGCCAAAGGAACTGAAACTGGTTGAAATCCTTAAAAAACACGCTCTTGACCGAAAACAGCGGCAAAACGATACCGTTGGCGAAGAAAACGACTACGCAAAGTATCTTGAAAATGCGCGATTTGCGCTTGTTTTCCCTGATCTCTTCTTCGGTTTTTTGCTCGGCGCCTTTTTTGTCGCGCGGGCTAAAATCGATGAAGTTAAGCGCCGCGATGGCCGCCACGCATACGTAGCCTAAGATAACGAACACGTTGATTTTGTTTTTCTCGGGCACGAAAATAAGTCCGTAAACAGACGAAATGACAACAACGCCGAGCACGGCGAAAGCGATGAGCATCGACATATTGCCGTAATCAACGCCGACTATACATATTATCGTCGCTACGAACGCGAAAACGGCGACGGCTGCGGAAATCAGCAATAACGGAAACGAAAACTCAAATCTCCAGCCGAAGAAAAACGGCATAAAGACCGTTGTAAGCAGCGTCGCTATTATGATAAACACTATCGCCGAGCCTATCGACGAACCGTTGGCTCTTTCGTAAAACTTACGCGACAGCGACATCATGCCCACCAGAAACTGCGCCAGCACGAGTAGCAAAACAGGAACTATATCAACCATATTTTCACCAAATAATACTCGTCAAAAAGTCAAAAAAACCGCATACGTATCGCCTAAACGCGACTTATTTCGTCAAAGCCCGCTTCGTCGAGTTTCGCTTTGAGCGCGGCTAAATCTTCGCTCGTCCACTGCGTTGCGGGAGCGACGGTATAACCCATATCGAAGCCCCTCGTAGTCATGATAGCCTTCCAGTAGCCGATATTGTGACCGAGCGCGATATCGATTATCTTATTGAGTTTGGCTTGCTTTTCTCTCAGGCTCGCCATGTCGCCTTTTCTGAAGGCTTCGTACATACTTACGGCGTGAGCGGGCGCGAAATTATACGTCGTGCCGATCGCTCCGTCCGCGCCTACCGCAAGCCCGCAGATCATAGTTTCGTCCGGGCCGTTGAGGATATTGAGCGCGCCACCCTTAAGGCGCGTTATTTTGCCGAACGAATAGTAATCGGGGATCGAAATCTTGATACCCGCAATATTGTCTATTTCGCTTATCTCGCGCGCAAAATCGGTAAGATCGCAGTTAAGCACCGGCGTAACGTACGCGTAAACGGGCAAAGTGCTCTTTGCCGCCAAAAGTTTGTAGTAGTCGATTATCTCGTCGCGCGAGTAGTATTTCATAAGCGCGGGCGGGAGCGAGGCTACCGCGTCGACGGGCTTCGAGCAGGCGTCGGCGAGAAGGTCGAGCGTTTCGTCGAGATGTCCCGCGCCGATATGCGCCATAATCTTGCCTCTGCCGGCGTTGGCTTCTATGACGGCGTCGAGCATTTGTTTGCGCGTGCGGGCGGGCAGAACGGCGCACTCTCCGGTGTTGCCGCATACGTAAAAGCCGCCTACGCCGCCTTTGAGATCGAACTCGACGAGTTTTTTGACCGAATCTTTCTTGACGTTGAGATTTTCGTCGTAAATCGAGAACAAAGCGGGGAAAATACCCTCGAACGCTTTTTTGTTTTCCATAGTAAAAACTCCTTTGCGGAAAGCTCCGGCTTTCCGCGACGTATATATCGTATCACTTCCGCGTTTTTTTTGCAATTTTCTCAGCGGACAACAAAAAACAAAACGCGTCTTAAAATTAAATATTTTTTTGCAAAACGCTTATTTTTCTATACTTTTTCGTTGCGTTTCCGTGCCGAAAAGTGTATAATCTTCTTATCAAAGGTTTTGAGGAACACCATGGCGGAAGAATATCTCGACGCGATCAATTCGCTGTACACCGTAAAATGCGACGACGTCCAAATAGTCGTCAAGATAAACAAGAGTTTCAATACCCGCATAGACAGCGTTTCGCACGTTTTTTCGCCGTCTGCTCTGCACACTCATCTCGACTACGAACTCTTTTTCGTAACGGAAGGTAAACTGCGCTTGCACGAAGTGGACAACATGACGGACTACTCGGATTGCGTGGTATGCGTGCCGCCGTTGTTCGAACACTATTCGCAGGCCGAAACGGGGATATATCGCTTTTTGTTTTCGTTCCGCAAGGTCAGCAAAAAGCCGTCCGCGCTTTACGACGCGCTTCAGTCGGTATTTTACTCTCAACGTCCGCACGTTTTTCCACTCGGCGAAACGATGCGGGTATATATCCGCGATCTGGAGACGATGTTTTCATCCGACAGGCTCGAACGAATAATGCGTATACGCAGTATCGTGTCGCTGATAATCTTCGGGATAGTCGACGAAGCGACCGGGAGCGCGGCGATCGGCGCGGGCAAAGAGGCGACGTACGACTACTCCGATCATATCGAATACATTTTCAGCCGCGAATACGACAGGGCTTTGTCGGTAAAATACGTCGCCGACAAACTTCACTTAAGCACCCGTCAGGTATCGCGCCTTATCAAGAAATACTACAACGCGAGTTTTTCGGAAGTGCTGGTAAAAAAGCGCCTGTCGATAGCGTGCTACCTTCTCATTCATACCGATCTCAAGGTGTCCGAAATTATCCGAACGGTCAACTTCGAGACCGAAAACTACTTCTATACCGTATTTCGCAAAGAGTACGGCACGACTCCGCTCAGGTACCGCAGGCAAAACCGTCTCCGTTAGTTGCGCCCGCCCGTAAGTGTGTCAAAAACTGACGCTATTCGTCAAAATATTCGTTAAAAAGCGCAAAAACCGTCTCGCACAAAAAAATTTTTGTGTTTTATTGTCAAAACTTCTTGACTTAGTCATTTGATATGTATTATAATTTTTATACTTAATTATACGCGCGCCCACGCGCCGCGCACGCCCGTTTCATATTTAGTACGCGGGAAAATGAGACCATTATTTCAAAATAAGGATTTTGATATGAAAAAATTAACGTTTATCATAGCAGCGCTCCTGGTTGCGGCCACCGCCGCGGCGGTAGGTATCGTGACTTACCTCCAACTCACGCGCAAACCTACGGGAGACGGAACGATCACTCTCGACTCGGAAACTTCGACCGAGAGGACTTTGTCGTACTCGGCAAACGGTCTTATCCCCGGCGACGAGCGCGAATATTCCGTCAACATTAAGGTTCCCGCCTCCGGCAAATACACGCTGAGTCTCGATTTCGAGGAGACCCGCGATCGCGGTCTTAAGGAATTTATCAACGTCGACCTCGATTGGGAAGGCGCAACCTACTCCGCCACGCTCTCCGCTCTGCTCGCTTCCGAACCGGTCATTCTCTCCGCCGACATCGGCGGCGCGAAGACCACCGTACTGAAGATAAAGTATTCGATGCCGTCAAGCGTCGGCAACGAAGCGAAAAACGCGACCTGCGACTTCGATATCAAATTAAAGGCGGACTCGGCAAATAATGGACAAAACGGACAAGAAGACTGATTCGTCAAAAGCGCGCAAAGTCGTCCGGATCATTCTTAACGTCCTGCTCTACACGTTTTTCGCTCTATGCCTCGTCGTGCTGATAATGACGATAGCGGCGAAACGCGATTCCGACGGCGCGGTGACCGTATTCGGTCATCAGGTGCGGATAGTAGTGACGGGCTCGATGGAAAAAAGTTCGGACACCGACGTGAGCGGATTCGAGATCAAATCGATAAACCGCAACTCCGCGATTTTTATTGAGGTCGCTCCGCAGGACATAAAAAAAGAGCACGATTGGTTTGCAAAGATCAAGGTCGGCGACGTACTTACTTTTAAGTACAAATTCGATAAAGTAGACACCGAAACGGGAACCAACCGGCCGACCATTACTCACAGAGTTATCTCAATCGAAGAAAAGTCCGACGGCGGCTTTATTATAAAGCTCAGAGGCGACAACAACCTCGACGGCGCCGTGACGAGCGGCATTCAGACGATAGACACGACGACAACGGATCCGCAAGGGCAGCTCAATTACGTCATAGGCAAGGTGACCGGACAAAGCTACTTCTTGGGTTTGATCCTCACGGCGCTCAAAAGCCCGCTCGGTATGTCGCTGCTCATCATCGTCCCCTGCGCGATAATCATCGTGATAGAGTTTATCCGCATCGCTTCGGCGATAAACGCCCACCGGCGCGAAAAGCTTATGGAACAGACCGAGGCTCAAGCCGAGACCTTGAGGCAGGAGACCGAAGCCAAGGAAGAGAAAGAGCGCGAAATAGAAGAACTCAAGCGCCAGCTCGAAGCGCTCAAAAACGGCTCCGCTCCGCCCGAACAAGCACAACCCGAGCAAGAGCCGCAACCCGCTCCGCAAAGCGAGAGCGAAAACACAAGTCAACAATGCAATCCGGAAGGATCGCCCAATCCCGACGGATCGCCTGATGAAAAAATCTAAAAAGGAGATAAGAGAAAAAAATGAACGAGACAGTCATTACTGCCGCACTCATAGGCCTGGCGATAATCGTCGCTATCATGGTAATAGTCGTGATTCTCAGCTTTATCAGAGAACTCATCGGCAACAAACCCAAAAAGCAAGAACCCGCCCCCGCCGAAGAGAGCGACAAGAAGGCAGTCGCGCCTCAGATCATTTACGTACCGGTACCCCAGTACGTAGCGGCGCCCGCGCCCGCACCCGCTCCCGCACCGGAAGCGAAGGAAGAGCCGCAGGCAAAGCAGGAAGAGGCAGTGACCGAGCAGGAAGAAGAGGTAAGCGGAAACTCGGTAGTTTTCGAAACGCCGAAGACTCTTGACGAAAAGTACGCCGCACTCGACAAGGCTATGCGGGGATATTACGACGAAATATCCGCGTACGCCGCAAAGCAGGAAAACGTCAAACACAAGAAGACGAACAAGTACGAAGACTACTCTATCGGAAGAGCGAGAGTCATCAGACTTTCGGTTCGTCGCGGAAACATCGTATGCGAATACGTGTTCCCCAACCTCGGACTCGTTACCTTCGCCGCCGAAAACAATATGGGCGCGGCAAAATCGGGTTCGACCTCGATCAAAGTTGTCGATCAAGCTGGCGTTGAAGCCGCTAAAAATAACATCGACTACGTAATTTCGAGCATTGCGGAAGAGAAAAAGCTCAAGAAGCAACTCGCTAAAGAACGTAGAAAGAACGCTTAAAAGGAGGTTAAAATGAAGCACACGTTTAAGACGATCGTTGCGTCCTGCCTCACCGTTATACTTGCGCTCGTACTTATCACAGCCGGATCTTTCGCGTTGTTTACCGACGAAGCGAAGATTTCCAACCATCTTGTCGCCGGAAATCTCGAACTTCAGCTCACGCGTACCGCTCACAGCAGTAAAGTTGTCGACGCGGCAACGGGTGCGGGAACCACGAGAGCCGCGGCTACCGAATCCGTAGACTTCACCGGCGTTACCGGCGAAAACGCGTTCGGATTGCAAGACGGCGACCTTATCGTTCCGGGCAGCGAACTTTCCGCTACGTTCACTCTCAAGAACGTCGGAAACGTACGTTTCGGCTACTGGGTAGAGTTGGTTCTTACCGACGACGCCGGCACCGTACTCGATCCCTCTGCGTACACCGAAGATCTCGCGAAACAACTCAAAGTAAGCTTTAACGGTCAGGCTACTCCCGTCGCGCTTTCCACCGGATCGATCGCTTTGGGCAGCGAAACCGATCTTACTCTCGTAGAAGCTACGCAGACGTCAGCGGCGTTTACCGTCAAGGTAGAATTCGAGGACAGAGAAGACAATAACGACGCACAGGACGAACACGTTTACTTTGATATCAAAGTTTACGCTATCCAATCCACGTTCTGATTATAATCGGTACAGTCAACAAAGTTTAACAAATTTTATAAAAAGGACATAAAAACATTATGAAGAAATTAGCAAAAATCATCGCGCCTTCGGCGGCCGGCATTCTTCTTGCCGCTTCGCTTGCTACCGGCGCGACCTATGCGTTGTTCACGAGCGAGGCTCAGACCAACGTCGCTATTACTTCGGGTAAAGTAAACGTTACCGCTACCACTACGGTAAACTCTCTCGAGTCCGCCGTCGCGGATCCCGCCGGAACGCTCGAAGACCAGTTCGGCAACAAGTACAGCTACCAGACCGTTACCGGTACTTTCAGTAACGGCGGAACGGCTGTGCTTAACGAAGGCACTCTTACCCTCAGCAATATCACGGCGGGCGACAGAGCTACTCTTACTCTTGCCGCGGACAACAACAGCAACGTAAAAGCAAAGTACCGCTACACCCTCAACGTAAGCGGCGAACTTGCCAAGTATCTCGACGTAGAACTTAACGGAACGGTTTATCCCGGTCTTAAGCTTTACGA
>CACZPH010000140.1 GCA_902783025.1 uncultured Eubacteriales bacterium
CAAAAAAAGTGTAAAAACAAAAGCGGTACGCAGCAAGTGCCGCTTTTATTTTATCGAATTTGCTTTCCGATATTCTCTCGGGCTGATCTTTATTTCTTTTTTGAATACTTTTGAAAAATAATTGTAGTCGCATATTCCGCACTTTTCCGATATTACGGATATGGGCAAGTCGGAGTTTACAAGCAATTCGCAGGCGTAGGACAGCCTGCGTTTTTTTATAAATTCGGCGGGAGTAGAATTGAAAAATTCTTCGAAAATCGCGTAAAGTTCGGTATTGGAAAGCTTAAAAACCGAGCGTAGGCGTTTGATCGAAAGATCTTCGCCTACGTGTGCGGTTACGTAGTCGTCGATAGCCGTATCGGTGCGTTTTTCGCTCGTCTTAAGAAGGCTTTTGAGATACTCGTATCCCGCGCACGCGTCAAGAACGCTCATTGCCGAGCGGATTATTTTGCTGTCGGCTACCGGCAGGCGCTCGAAAGCCTCGGCAAGATCGGCGCGGCTTGAGGCAGGGAACTTAGAGGCGATCGCGTCGGTAAAAGCGCTTTTTTCGGTTTTGGCTTGACCTATCAGAATATAACCTATGATTTTGTCGTCGTAGATTATGGGCGAAACGCATTCGGTAAGTCCGGCGTGACAAACGTAAGAATAGCGTTTTCTCGTCTTTTTACACTCGGCAAAAGCCGTTTTGTCGCATTTTACGCATCTTTCGTCGAGTTCGCTGTTTTGTCGCAGGAGCGCGCAGTAAGCGGATAGCTTTTCAGGATAATACGCGATCTCTTTTCCCGCGCTGTCAAAAAGGCACGTCTTCACGCCGGTCAGCGTATAGAAGTCGCGTAAAAGTTCGCTCATTTTGATTTTATCATATTCTTTCATTTTAGTAATTTACGAGAAATATTTACCATATTTTTGTAAATATTATACTATAATTCCGCCGCAAAGTAAAGTATAATTTGATTATCGGAGGAAAAAATGAATTATCTTAGCATTGACGTGGGGACTTCGCGCTGTAAATATCAGCTTTTTTCGGAGCGCGGCGAAATATTATCGTACGAGGCGGTTGATTACGGGTTTTACGTATGCGAAGGGGTAGAGTACGTCGACGTAAAAAAAGCGCTGTCGATAATCGAAGACATGATCCGCAAAGCGGCGAGAGTCGGCGAAATATCTTCGATAGCGATATCGTCGCTCGGCGAATCTTTCGTACTGCTAGGCGATGACGACGAAATCCTCTTTATGCCGATGCCGTACACGGACGGGCGCGGCGACAAAGACGCGCGCGACTACATAAATAAGTACGGGCTGGACGAGGCGTTTGCAGTTACGGGCGCGGCGCCGCACAGTATGTTTTCAATATACAAACTCGCCTATATCCGCAGAGTATTCCCTGACGTTTTCGCAAAAGCGAAAAAAGTCATGCTGATAGGCGACTATCTGGGCTACAAGCTTACCGGTATACGCGCGATTGATTATTCGCTCGCGGCGCGTACCGGAGCGTTCGACATAACGAATTTTACCTTTGACAGTGTAGTAACGCGTAACCTCGGTTTCGATCCCGCGCTGTTTTCCGTACCGATGAAAACCGGCGAAACCGTGGGAAAACTAAGCGATGCCGTATGCAAAAAAACAGGACTTAAGAGTGCGCCTTTGCTCGTTTTGGGCGGACACGATCAGGTATGCGCGACGCTCGGGGCGGGCGCTATCGAACCCGGCGACGCATCGGATGGACTCGGCACGGTGGAATGTATGACGGTCGTATCTCACGATAGACCGACAGGCGGCGAAATCGGCAGAGCGGGTTATACATTTGTCCCTTTCCCGGGCGAGAAGTATTGCGCGTATTTGCTCAATTATTCGTGCGGCTCTGCGGTTTCGTGGTTTAAGGATAAATTGAGATACGGCGACGGTTTTTTCGAAGCGGCGGAGAAAAATTTCCCCACAGGCGTTACCGATCTATACGTATTGCCGTACTTTGCCGGGGCGGCGACTCCGTTCGCGGACAACGAAGCAAAGGCGGCGATAATCGGCGCGACCTTAAAAACCGACGAATTTATGCTATACAAGGGGCTGATCGAAGGATTGTGTCTCGAAATGCGCCTCAACGCGGAATATCTTAAGAATTACGGCGTAAAAATCGCTTCGCTTACCGCAACGGGAGGCGGCTCAAATTCGCCCGCGTGGCTAAAGCTCAAAGCAAACGTGCAAAAGGTCGAAATCAGCCGTCTACGCTCGGCGGAGGGCGGTTTATGCGGGCTTGCTATGCTTCAGGCGGTGGCTTGCGGCGGCGCGAAAAATCTGAAGGAGGCGAAAGATATTTTCGTAGTCAAGGACGCGCGCTACTATCCAGACGAGGCGGAGAGCAGGGCGTACGACGAGAAGTATGAAAAATACAAAAGTCTGTATAATACGATAAAAAATTACTTTTAGGAGATAAAAAATGGTTTATTCTGAATTCTTGATCGAAAACACCCGGCTCGTTTATTACATCAATAAGTTCGGAAACTGCTCGCTCGCGGCTTATCCCGCGGGTGAAGATTTCACGATATCGGACGAAACGAGCGTCGACTCGATGGTGCAGGTAAAAATAGCCGGAGAGAAGACGGGCGGCGGGTATTCGTCAGGCGTTACTATGCGTAACGGCGCGGAAGTGCTTCGAATACGACCGAAAGAACAAAAAACGAGCGAAACCGACGGCGAATATTGCATAACGACGTATCTTAGCGACGGAGAAGGCAACGAATACGCGCATTTTCTTAAGTATTATAAGGGTTGCGGCGCGTTCAGCGTAGAGACCGAATATGCCAACGAGACGGGCAGAAACGTAACGCTCGAACTTCTCGCCAGCGGCACGATTGCCGGCATAATGAAAGCCGGCTCAACCGGCAAGACGAACGGTATGACGATGCACAGAGTAAGGAGCTTTTGGAGTATAGAAGGACGATTTATGTCGGCAGACGTCGCCGATCTCGGGTTAGAGGACAGCTGGGCTAAGCACGGAGTAAGATGCGAAAGATTCGGCGCACTCGGCAGTATGCCCAACAAAGTTTATACGCCTTTCGCCGCTATTGCCGACTCGGATTCGTCCACAGTATGGGCTATGGCGCTCGAAGCGCCTTTTTCGTGGCAGATCGAGGCGTACAAAGTTTGCGGCGGTATATCTCTGGGCGGAGGCATGGCGGATTACGAGTTCGGACACTGGCGCAAGATAATAGAGCCCGGCGAAAGATTCCGTACTCGAAGAGCGCTCTTTGCGGTAAGTGCGTGCGGACTAAATACGGCTATGGGCGCGCTCGTAAAGACTGAACGCCGTATCAGGATCCCGCTTCCGGAAAGCGAAAAGACTTTGCCGATAATATACAACGAATACTGTTCGTCCTGGGGCAATCCCACGCAAGAGAGCGTTTTGTCGCTCGCAAAAGAAGCGGCAAGATTGGGTATCGACTATTTCGTCATTGACGCGGGCTGGAATAAGAGCGGAAACAAGAATTGGAGCGATTCAGTCGGCGATTGGAAAGAGAGCAAAGAGAGTTTTCCGAGAGGTTTTAAGTACGTTGCCGACCGCGTTCGCGCGCTCGGCATGGTGCCGGGGTTGTGGTTCGAAATGGAAAACTGCGCGGCAAAAAGCGATAAAGCCGCTGAAAAAGACGAGTTTTTGCGCCTTTTCGGCGAAACGATAAGAACAAAAGACAGGGTTTTCCTTGACCTGCGAAAAAAGAGCGTGATCGACTTTTTGGACGATAAAGTCATCGGATTACTCGAAAAAGAAGGCTTCGGCTACGTAAAGATCGACTACAATGCCGATTACGGAATAGGTTGCGACGGCGCGGAAAGCGTAGGCGAGGGCGGAAGAGCGGTCGCGGAAAAGTCGCTTGAGTTATTCGAAAAAATCACTAAGGCGGGTATCGTTCTCGAAAACTGCGCCTCGGGCGGTCATAGGCTCGAGCCCGCGCGTATGCGCGTTTCGTCTATGGCGTCGATCACGGACGCGCACGAATGCGAGTGTCTGCCGGTCATAGCCGCTTGGTGCGCAAGGCTAATGCCCGCCGAGCAAAGCCAAATTTGGGCGGTTTTGAGACGGACCGACAGCGTAAAAAGGCTCGTTTATTCGCTTGCGGCGACTTTTTTGGGGCGCATGGGGCTTAGCGGCGAAATAGACAAACTTGACGAAAAACAACGCGAAGTATTGCTCGCGGCGATAGATTTTTACAGGTCCGCGTCTGAAGTGATTGGCGGCGGGGTAGTCGTCGGATGCGAGAACGAAAGCAGGTATTACGATGACTTACGCGGCAAACAAGTCGTGCGAATGAGTCTTGACGGAGAAGTGCTGATAGTGGCGCATTTCTTTAATGATCCCACCGCGCTTGATGTTGATACAAGCGGGTATGAAATCGTCAGGGCTTTTACCGATCGTGAAGTAAAAACGAGCGGGAACCGTATAGTTATAGACGATCCGGCTCCCATGAGCGCGGCGGCGTTTTTATTAAAAAAAGTAAAAAAATTATAAAAGGAGAGAAAACTATGAAATTTGCATTGTTTTTTGCAAACAGGGGCTTTATGCCGGCGGAACTTATCGCGCAGGCGCGCAAAGAAATGGCGGAAGCCGTGTCAAAAGCCGGGTACGAGTATCTTATCATGGACGAGTCGGCGACGCGTTACGGCGCTGTGGAAACGCGCGACGAGGGAGCGTTGTATCACGACTGGCTAAAGAGTCACGATGGCGAATACGACGGCGTAATACTGTGTATGCCTATTTTTGCCGACGAAAACGGCGCGGTCGCGGCTCTTCGCGACGCTGGTGTACCGATCCTCATGCAGGCGTATCCCGACGAGATAGGGAAAATGGACTTCAAGTACCGCAGAGACGCGTATTGCGGAAAGTTCTCGGTAACCGACGTCTTTTATCAGTACAAGATACCGTTTACTGTCTACAAGCCGCACGTCGTTCATCCATTGAGCAAGGAGTTTGCTCAAAACCTCGCCGATTTTGCCGCCGTATGCCGAGTAGTCAAGGGTATGAGAAGATTCAATCTCGGTTGCATAGGCGCGCGCACGACGGCTTTTAAGACTGTAAGATTCGACGAAGTGACGCTCCAGCGCTACGGAATAAACGTCGAGTCGTTCGATCTGTCCGAACTTATTTACAAAGTAAATAAAAAATCTGATACGGACGAAAAAGTCGTTGCGAAAAAACGTCTGCTCGAAGCATATACGGATTTTTCGCGCGTACCCGAAGATCGTAAGTTTACGCTCGCCAAGATCTCGGTAGTTATCGACGAATACATAAACGAATACCATCTTGACGCGGTAACGCTCAGATGCTGGACGGAAATGGAAACGATATTGCGCGTTTGTCCGTGCGTGCTTATTTCCGAGCTTAACGACAGAGGCATACCGTGTTCGTGCGAAATAGATCTTACGAGTGCCATTACCATGCGCGCGCTTTATCTTGCTTCATCTCAACCGGCGGCGTGCCTTGACTGGAACAATAACTACGGCGACGACGAAAATAAAGTTATTTTGTTTCATTGCGGCCCCGTTGCGCAGAGCCTTATGCGCGGCAAAGGACAAGTAACGGAACACAAGATGTTTATCAAAAACGATCCCGACAGCGGCTGGGGCACCAACGAGGGCAGGATAGATTCGTTCGATATGACTTTTTCCAACGGCTTTACCGAGGATGGAAAATTCAAGGTTTACGTATCCGAGGGAAGATTTACCGACGACGAGATAGAGAAAGGGTATTTCGGTTGCGCGGGCGTAGCGGAAATCCCCGACCTGCAGAACAAACTTTTGCGGCTTGCAAAGGGCGGCTTCAAGCATCACACGACGATAGGCAAAGGGCGGCTCAAAGCCATACTCGAAGAAGCGTTCGGTACGTATCTTAATTACACGATCGTAGATATAGAGAGGAATTAAAAATGTTAGCGGGATTAAAACAAGTAATCGAAACGGCAAGGAAAAGAAAAATAGCGGTCGGAGCGTTCAACACACCCAACCTTGAGTGTTTACTCGCGGTGCTTTCGGCGGCGGAAGAATTGGAAGTGCCTGTTATTATTGCGCACGCGCAATGCCACGAAGACGTGGCGCCGCTCGACAAAATAGGCAGAGTTGTGGTAGAACTCGCCAAGGCGAGCAAAACGGAAGTTTGCGTTCATCTCGATCACGGCGAAGACTTTTTGTACTGCAAAAGAGCGATAGATCTCGGCTTTACGTCGGTAATGATAGACTATTCGACGCTTCCATTTGAGCAAAACGCGAACGGAGTGAGAGAAGTAACGGACTTTGCGCACCCTCGCGGCGTGGACGTGGAAGCGGAACTCGGCGCTTTGCCGCAACGCTAGGGCGGAGGGGACGCAAACGCCGATCCGTCGATACTGTATACAAAACCCGCGCTTGTGCCGGAATTTCTGGACAAAACGAAAGTCGACGCGCTCGCGATAGCCTTTGGCACCGCGCACGGCATTTACAAAACAAAGCCTGTTCTTAACTTTGAAATAATAAGCGAAGTGCGGGAAAAAACAGATATTCCGCTCGTAATGCACGGCGGAAGCGGCATTTCGGCGCAGGAATACCGCGAAGTCATAAAGCGCGGCATAGACAAAATCAACTACTATACGTATATGTCGTATGCGGGTTACGCCGCCGCGAAAAAGCGCGTAGAAAATAAGGAAGCGGACTTTTTCCACAATCTCGCTTTAGACGCGCAGAACGCCATGAAAGAAAACGCGCTCGCGACTCTTAAGATTTTTTCGGGTAAATGATATGGATGGAAGAATATCGAATTTTCGTCAAATAGCGTCGATTACGCGATATGAGATAACCGAAGGAAGAGAAAAAGGAATAGAAGTTATCGACTGCGACAACGGGAAATTGAGGTTTCTTCTCAACGTTAGCAAGGCGCTCGACATGATGCAGATATATCACGAAGGGCAAAACGTTTCTTTTCTCTCGAAAAACGCTTTTACGGCGCGGGAAGCTGCGTTTAGCAAGCGATTTGAGGGCGGAGCGTTATATACGTGCGGGCTTGATAGCGCGGGCGCGAGAGAAGGATATGAAGTTCACGGAAGTTTTCACAACAACCGCGCCACGGTTACCCGCTCCGAGTGCGATGAAAAAGGAATAATCGTCGAAGCCTGCGTGCGCGACGCGGAATTATTCGGTAAGAATTTACTCCTTAAGCGTACTGTTAAATCGGGAATATTTGCCGATACGGTTGAGATAAGCGACGAGTTTATCAACGAAGGCTTTTGCGACGAAGAATACTGTGTTTTGTATCATGTAAACGTCGGTTATCCGATGCTTGACAAGGATTGCACGCTCGAGTTCGAGGCTGAGAGCGTTTTGCCGCGAACGCAACGGGCAAAGGAGCGCGCGGACGATATCGGAAGTTTCGGCGCGCCGATAGACGGAGATGAAGAAACGTGCTA
>CACZPH010000141.1 GCA_902783025.1 uncultured Eubacteriales bacterium
ATTCCGCTGCAATATCCGACTTCCGCCATCATTTCGGTATCGTAAGTCACGCGCTCCTTTATGCGCTGCGCCTCTATGAGTTTGCCCGCCGCCGTAAAGAATTCGACGCGGTCTTCCATATCCTTCTTGATAAGCCCTATCGCGCTCTGAAGCGTCTGCCGCTCGACGGCGTAATGCGAGGCGGGGAAAATCGCGACGTGCTTGAGTTTGTTGACTATTCTGCCCGTCACTACCTCAAATTCGCTGATGGAGTCGATTTCGTCGCCGAAAAACTCGATACGTATCGCAAATTCGCTGGACGAGGCGACGAAAACGTCGATCGTATCGCCCTTTACGCGGAAGTTTGTACGCTCGAATTCGGTATCGTTGCGCTTGTAATTTATCTCGATGAGCCTGTGTATAAGTTCGTCGCGGTCCATTACGTCGCCGGGACGAAGTGATATAGAAAGCCTGAAGAAAGTTTCGGGCGCGCCGAGTCCGTAAATGCACGAAACGGACGATACGACTATCGTGTCGCGCCTGTCGTACAGCGAACAAGTCGCGCTGTTGCGGAGTTTCTCTATCTCGTCGTTGACGGCAAGATCCTTCTCGATATACGTATCGGTCGAAGGAATATACGCCTCGGGCTGATAATAATCGTAATAGCTTACGAAAAATTCGACTCTGTTGTGCGGGAAAAACTCGCACATTTCGTTGCAAAGCTGCGCGGCGAGCGTCTTGTTGTGAGCAAGTATGAGAGTGGGACGGTTGACCGCGGCGATGACGTTTGCCATCGTGAAAGTTTTGCCGCTGCCGGTAACGCCCAAAAGGACTTGCGACTGCAAGCCGTCGTTGAGTCCGTCTACAAGCGTGCGTATAGCCTGCGGCTGATCGCCTGTGGGAGAAAACTTGGATTCGAGCTTAAATTCGTTCATGTGTATATTTTAGCACAAAAACCGCTGCAAGTAAACGAAAACGCGCGAAAAAATACAAACAAAAGTCCCCTTCCCGGTACGTGAAAGGGACTTTAGCTTCAGTCGATTTTGCGGTATACGAAAATTTTCGCTTTGCGCTTGGTTCTTATCGTCACGGCAAACAGCGCAAGATCCTTGCCTACCATGATTTTCGCGCCGCCGTCAAGGTCTCTGACCTCGTAAATTGCGGTATCGATTATTCGTTTAAGTTCGAGTTTCGCGGTCATATACGGCGATTTTTCGCGCTTGAAGACCTGTACCATACCGGCGTTTTCGTCGGGCAAATGCCACTGGACGGCAAACCACGCCGTAAGATCGTCGGTAGCTCTCAAAAGCGCGTAAACGTCGCCGTCAAAGTACTTGCGAACGGAAAGATACTCGGCAAAATACTTTTTTATCCACTTGATTTGCTTGGCGGAGCCGAATTTTTCGCGCTCCGAAAACGTGAAGTTGCTCGTCATGGCGGGCGCGTACGAACTGCGCACCACGTACTCGTCGTACAATCTGCCGCAACCCGTTCCGCTATGCGGAAGCCACGTTCCGTAATTATAGTTGTGCGTCTGGCTATGCTCGGGGATAAAATCCGCGGGACATTGCGCGTCGCTGCGCCATAGGGGAACGCTGCGCTTGATCGTCTCGATATCTATTCTCCGTCCGCCGCTCGCGCAGTCGTCGATAATAAGGTGCGGAAACTCTTCTTCGAGCGTGTCCCACAGCCTGTACAAGCCGTTGACGTATCTTATTTGAGTTATGCCGCCTACGCCGTCGCCGTCGATAATTTGCCAATAGGAAAGCGGATCGTAATTGAAATCTATGCGAAGGCAGTCGATATTAAGCTCGGCAATTTTCTCTTTGAGCATATCGTGGCAGTAATTCCACGCTTTTTCGTCGCCGAGGTTCAGCATAATGTCGCGCTTGCCTTCCTTGCGGATAAAGTATTCGGGATGATCTTTAGTAATAGGCGTGCCGTCCACTACCCGTTCGGGCTCGAACCACAAAATAAACTTTCTGCCCGCGTCATGAATCGCCTTGCTTACCTTACGCAATCCGTCGGGATGAGATATCTTGTTGACGCGCCAGTCGCCGGTGTGCCAATGCCAGTTGCTCGTGTATTCGTCGGGCGACGGCTCTGTTTCCGTGCCGTACCAGCCCGCGTCCATCCAAAAGTACGTGACCGGAATATTCGCCTTAGCCACTTTCTTGATGCGCTCTATCGCGCCTTTGCTCGTCATGCCGCCCCAAATCCCCGCGCAAAACGGCAACTCGGCGGGTCTGTTCGGCTTGCCGATTATCGAAAACTCGTCGCGAATAAGCCTGCGCCACTTGTTGTGCCCGTCTATCGGCTCGCCGTCGTAGGGCATGACCACAACTGACGAAGTACGCAGTTTTTCGCCGGCAGATAAAGTAAAACGCACGTTCTGGATCCCGCTTTTCAGTTCTATCGCGTCTTCCGTGCGTGTGAATCTTGCGTGCCATTGACCCGACCAGCCTATCGCGAAAATATAGCCTTTCCCTTTGTAATTGACGTTAAAAAAAGGCGCGGTGCCGTTGCTCGATCTGCCGCCTGCCGAGCAAAAAACGCGCGTAGATCCCGGCAAAATCTCGCTGTCGTAGCGGTTTAACGTAAACCTGTCCTCGTCATACCCGAATTCTTCGGCGCACCAATTGGAGCCGAGCGCGGAATATAAGTTGGTAATATTATTTTTTCTGCGGATATAGGCGTCGGGTCCGGGTCTGACCTGACGTGGAAGAGGAAAAGCCGCCGCGCAGTCGTAAAGTTCGCTTATTTCGACGGCTTCGTCGCCCGTATTCTCAAAGTAATTTACCCACTCGTAAGCGCCGTAAAAGGGAATAAAACGACCTTTCGTCGTTATTTTCAGTCCGCCTTTACGGTAAACTTTCGTAAAATCGTCGCCGTTTACGCTGCTTTCGCTCTGTGCGCAAAAAGGCTCGCCGCCTAAAGAAAACTCAAATAATCTTTCGCGCTCTACTATATTCATACCGTCCTCCTTATAGTTTAAGTATAGCACATCCGCAATACCAAAGATTGGTTTTATTTGTCAAGAATATGTAAAACTTATCAAAAACCCGCTTTGAGGCGGGTTTCGGATCAATCGATATGAAGTTTGCAGTCGCCGGTTTCGTATTTGCCTGTAAACCACTTCTCGAAATCGAAATAGTACTCGTACGATCTTACTCCCTTGAGATTGACGTAATCGGTAAGATCACGGCACTCTTTTCTTCTTCGGTCGCGCTTTACGTACGCTACGTCGTCGCGGTCAATAAACTTATGCGAAAACAGCACTTTCGGGTATTCTATCTTGTCGAACTCTCCGAGTAATTCGTCCGTGTATCCGTCGCGGTCGGTCATAATAACGAATATCTTATCGAAGTTGACGCGCTTTTTCCGCTCGTTCCATTTCTCACGCGCTTCGTCAAAGTCGGAGTAATGCATAAAGTTTACCGTAACGTCGCCGATTTTACCGACCGGAAACTTCTCTTCGCTCTCGACTTTTTCGACGTCATACGACAGATAGCGCTTAAGATCAAGGCAAAAACGCACGAAATCGGGCGCCGGAATAAACATATTGATCGTAGGGGACTTGAATTGCATTCCGAGATCGTGATACAAAAGCCCGCCTATACAATTACAACTGATGATCGTAAAATCGTCCTCAAGCGTAAAACGGCGTGGGAACTTGTGATTTTTCCGCGCGATCGGGCGAGTGATTTTGTTGTATATCTTCTCTAAAATCATTTGGATAAATACGATTTGTTGAGGTCGAATTCCGCGTAATGCTGATTTTGCGCGCGCTCATGCTCCGGCGGCGGCGTCATATAGTCGCCGTAAAGCGTGGTAAGATATTCGTCGTAATTTTTGACTCCCCTGAAAGTCGTATCTTCAAAGGGATACTCCGCGCTCTCGTCGAATAAGTACGCGGACTCGGGATTACTGCTGGTTATGTTGGAAGAAACGCGGGCGGTCGCGACTTTTTCGTAGCGGCGAAGATCTTTTTCGAACTTCTTAAGACGCTTTTCGCCGTTAAAAAGCCAGCCGCATTTCGATACGAGCTTTTTTATTCCCGTATAATTGCGCTCGCTCAGATCCATATTGGCAAGATTTGCGATATGAAGATCGCGCGTGCAACGCTTGACGTACTTCGCGCGCTCCTTTTCTCCGTCGGGAACGTTGTCGAGCGGAAAAATATCGACAAACACCCCGAATTTCAGCCCGCATTTACGCTCGCAGGCTGTAATGACGGTAGTGCGTTTGTCGTTGATTTTGGCATATACGTACGGATATTTCGGCTCGTACCGATTACATCTGAGCGAAAAATTTTCTCCGAGAGCGTCGGGCGCTATTTCGAGAAATTTTTCGTAATCCGCGCGCGGCATACAAAAATCCATATCGTCGTCCCACGGTATAAACCCTTTATGTCTTACAGCGCCCAGAAAGGTCCCGAAATCCATAAAATATCTGAGGTTGTTTTCGTCGCAAACGCGCTTGAATTCCTTGCCTATTATAAGAACGCGACTTTGTAATTCGTTCATTTTTGTCTCCTTATCTGTCTTTGAGCGCGTCGATTATGCGTTTCGGGTTAAGTCCGTGCAGCATAAGCGTCGCGTTTCGGGCTATCGGCGGAATAATTACGCTGAGTATCACGTTGGAGAATACCTGCGCCGCGAGCGAGGCTACCGCCGCCCCGTTTATCCCCCACAGCGGAATAAGCAAAAGGTTGAGCAAAACGTTGACGAGAGCGCCGCCGAGATTGATAAACAGCAGGAATTTTTGCTTGCCTTTGGCGACTATCCAGACGTTACGCACCGAGCCTAAATACGAAAAAGTCGTGTACCACACCACTATTCTCAGCGGTTCGACCGACTCGGCGTACCCCGTGCCGCACATGATCCGCACGACGAGCCAAGCAAATACGGTGATGACCACGCATTGGATAAGCGAAAAGTAAATGATTATCGAATACAAGCCCGCAACGCGCTTTTCGAAGTCGCCGCGAAGAGCGAAACGACTTTTCTTCGGCTTTTGCGGTATTTCGCCGGTCTGCGCGGGCAATTCTTCGGTGTTTTCGCCTGTCTCGGTGAGGTTTTCGCAGTTTTGGGCGGACTCCGCGGACGGCTTTACCGCCGCGCCCGACGAGTCGAGCATAAGTCCTTCGCGCTTTGCCGCCTCAAAAATCGACGGACGGAAAGAATCGAGTATAGCCGCGAAAACAAAACTCGTTATTCCCGCGCAGGTCACCGCCGCCGAATAGTAACCGGTCGCCGCGTCGCCCATCATAAACTTAAGCATTATCCTGTCGGTATGCGCAAAGATCGTTATCATAAGAGAAGAAAGGATAAAATACTTGCTCTCTTTGAGCATCGCGCGGGCGGTCGCAAACGAAAACCTGAATCTTCCGCCGCCTAACTTGCGGTAAATAATATTCAGTATTATTGAGATTATGAAGAAATCGAGCGCGTTAGAAAGCGCGAAAAAGTAAATCGGGCTCTTGGTCGCAAGGAGCGTTATTTGAAAAGAAGCCACGATAACGTAAGATATAAGCATCGCTATCGCGGTGTACTTGGACAGGAGCTTGGCGTGAAACCAGTACTGGATCATTTCGACCGCCTGGAATATAAGCAAAACCGAGTACAGAAGGCATACGACGATCGTTATAGGTTCGCCGTAGTTAGCTATCATTGTAAAAGCGAATATACCTATAATGCACAACAGCGCCGAACACAAGTTAAGAACCAACGACGTGCCGATTATTTCGCCTTCTTTTTCGGGATCTTTGACAAATTCCTTAACGAGAATGGAATCAAGCCCTAACTTCATTACCGGAGCGACGAACGCGACGATGCTTTCGGCGTAACTTATCAAGCCGAAATTGCTCGCCCCGAAATAACGAGTGGTGAGCATAGTGACGACGAGCGTCAAAACAGCCTTGACTACCTTACAGCCTATTATCCATATTGCGTTTTTTACGACTCTGCCCGCCAAAACTATCTCCAAAAGTTTACTGTATTTAGTATATAATTTTTGGGACAAAATTGCAAGTTAAATAACGGCAAAAGGGGATTTTGAGCCAAAAAAACGAAAACGAGAACGCCTCGAAAGCAAAAAACGGTAAAAAAGCGATACGTAGCGCGTTTTCGTCCGAACAAAGTAATGCTTTTACGTAATAAGACTTTAGTTTTTCTATGCGGCGGCGCAGAATATTTTTTGCTTGTATAACGAAAGAAGGACAAACTTACGTTTGTCCTTCGGTGATTTCAAAAAATGTGGCAACGACCTATCCTCACAGTACGTCTCCGTACCACTACTTTCGGCTCTGCGGGGCTTAACTTCCGTGTTCGGGATGGG
>CACZPH010000142.1 GCA_902783025.1 uncultured Eubacteriales bacterium
TCTTACGGCAATAATTGCCCGGCTAACGGGGATTTTGCGTCGCTTCTTATGGAATTATCTCATATCGAAGGCGATTTTTGGATCAAATTTATGACTTCGCACCCTAAGGATCTGAGCGAGGACGTCGTCAAAGCTATCGCGTCGTCGGACAAGCTCGCCGACTACATACATTTGCCGATCCAAAGCGGAAGCGACGCCGTTTTGCGGAAAATGAACCGCAAGTACACCCAAAAAGACTATCTCGACAAAATCTCGATGATACGCGGTTATATACCAGACGTAGGGTTGTCGAGCGACATTATGGTAGGTTTTCCGACCGAAACCGAAGAGGATTACCTGCAGACCGAGAAAGTGGTCAGACAAGTGGGTTACGACAATTTGTTTACCTTTATTTATTCCCGTCGCAGCGGAACGCCCGCCGACAAAATGGAGCAGATACCTTACTCGGTAAAGCAGGACAGAATAAAGCGGCTCATAGCGCTTCAGTTCGCCATCGGTTCCGAGAGAGCCGCCGCTTGCGTCGGTAAAACGTACAAAGTCCTTTGCGACGAATACTCGGATGGCGTTTGCAAAGGCAAAACCTCTTGCGAAAAGGCGATTTCATTCCCGTCCGATATCGATCTTAAGGGCAAGTTTGTCAACGTTGAAGTCGTAAAATCACAAAACAACAGGCTTATAGGCAAAATCAAGGAGTAGTTTATGGCTTTATCCCCAATGATGTCGCATTATTTGCAACTCAAAGAAAAATATAAAGATACGATCGTTATGTACCGTCTCGGAGATTTTTACGAGATGTTTTTTGACGACGCCGTAACGGTCAGTCGCGAACTCGAATTGACGCTTACGGGGCGTAGTTGCGGTTTGGAAGAACGCGCGCCCATGTGCGGAATACCGTACCATGCCGCTGAAGGATATATTGCGCGACTTCTGGATAAAGGATATAAGGTCGCGATCTGCGAACAGGTCACCAAACCCGGAGATCAAAAAGGTTTAGTCGTTCGCAAAATAGTGAGAGAAGTGACGCCGGGGACAAAAACGGACGGCACGATGCTCAAAGAAAAGGAAAACAATTATATCGTATCGCTTTACCTTGACGAGAAGGGGTTGGGTTTGTCCTGGTCGGATATTACGACGGGCGAATTCAACAATATGCAGATCGACGCGCAGATAAACTTGCATCTCAACGAAATGCTCTCGCGTATAAATCCGTCGGAAATCATATGCAACGAAAAAATGCTCGATAGATCCAAGGAGCTGTCTTTGGTTAAATACGGCGGCGTTTGCAAGTTTACGCAATACAAAGAAGAAGCGTTTGTATTATCAACCTGTATGGACGTTATCAAAAACAGCAAGATCCCCCTTGCGTCTTTTGATAACAAAACTCATTGCATCCGTTCGGCGGGCGCTTTGCTTGCGTATATCGAAAACACTCAAAAACATACGCTTATGCATTTGGCTTCCGCTAATATGGAAGACGATTCGTCCTACTTGAGTATGGACGTAAACGCGCGCCGCACGCTCGAACTTCTCGAATCGGCAGGCGGCAAAAAAACAGGCTCGCTGTTGTGGCTGCTTGATAAAACCGGTACGGATATGGGTTCGAGAATGCTCAGGCAATGGATCGAAAAGCCGCTGCTTGACGAAACGGAAATAAATTCGCGCCTTGACAGTATCGAGAGGATAAATCAAAACGCGTCATTCAGAGACGAGATAAGACAAATTTTCCTCGGGATCAAGGATATCGAGCGCATCGGCAACCGGTCTTCGCTCGGCAATATAAATCCGCGCGACTGCGAGGCGCTCGGTTCGTCGTTGAAAAACGTAGTACGGCTTAAAGAAAAGTTATCGTCTTTTACCGACCCCTTTGTAAGAAGATTTAATTCCGATATTGACGATTTCGGACCGCTTGCCGATCTTCTTTCGCGCGCGATTATGCCGAATCCGCATATCAACGTCCACGACGGAGGCGTAATCGCCGAAGGATACAACGCCGAACTTGACGGCTTACGCTCGCTCAGCAAAGACTCGAAGACTGTTTTGTCCGAACTCGAAGCCAAAGAGAAAGCGGAAACGGGCATAAAGAATCTTAAAATCTCATACAACAGAGTTTTCGGGTATTATATCGAGGTCAGCAAATCTCAAGTAGGTCTCGTTCCGTACAGGTACGTAAGACGTCAGACGTTGACCACAGGAGAAAGATATACGACGGAAGAACTTAAAGATCTCGAGTCCAGAATTCTTAACGCCGAAGAAAGATCAAAAGATCTCGAAGAGTCTTTATATAATGATTTAGTTGTACAAATAAAGAATAATTGTATCGCTATCCAGCGCGCGGCGAGGAGTATCGCGTATATAGATTGTCTCTTTGACTTAGCCCTTATCAGCGAAGAAAACAGTTATGTAAAACCTGTCGTAAGTTCTTCGCTCAGGTCGATCAGAATAACCGAAGGCCGTCATCCGATCGTTGAAAAAATTCTCAAAAACGGCGAAACTTTCGTGCCGAACGACGTTTTTCTTGACGACGGCGACGATAGAACAATGCTGATCACAGGCCCCAATATGGCGGGAAAGAGCGTATATATGCGCCAGGTCGCGTTAATTTGCATTATGGCGCAGATGGGTTGTTTTGTTCCGGCTCAAAAAGCCGAAATATGTATCACGGATAAGATTTTTACGCGCGTAGGAGCGAGCGACGATTTGTCGACCGGCAGAAGTACGTTCATGGTCGAGATGAGCGAAGTCGCGTACATTATGGATAACGCTACGGATAATAGTTTGCTGCTTCTTGACGAGATCGGCCGTGGCACGTCGACTTACGACGGATTGAGCATTGCGTGGGCAATAATCGATTATATTTCGACAAAACTCAAGGCAAAAACCTTGTTTTCCACGCATTATCACGAGCTTACGGAACTTGAAGGCAAGGTAAACGGGCTCAAAAATTATAAACTTACCGTAAGGGAATTTAACGGCAGCGTGATTTTTGTCCGTAAAGTCATGCGCGGCAGCGCTAATCGCAGTTTCGGTATCGAAGTGGCGTCCCTTGCGGGCCTGCCGTCGTATATCATTACCAAGGCAAAGGATATTTTAAAAAAGCTCGAGTCGAGCGACGTTGTAAAACGCGAAAAAGAAAAGCAGAACAGCAACTATCAGCTTTCGATTTTTTCCACCGGTAAGCAAACCGAGGTGGCGAAAATTATTCGCGAGGTAGATATTGATTCCATTACGCCGCGTAATGCGCTTGATATTTTGGCGGATCTGAAGGAGAAACTTGAAAATGAGTGAGATCAATTTGCTTGATAAATCGGTTTATAACCGCATAGCCGCCGGAGAAGTCGTCGAAAGACCGTCGTCGATAGTTAAGGAACTTGTCGAAAACAGTATCGACGCCGGCGCGACTTCGATTTCCATCGAGATAAGGGGCGGGGGGATCGAATCGATCCGCGTCGCCGACAACGGCAAAGGTATCGCGCCCGAAGACGTTCCTACGGCTTTTATGGCGCACGCAACGAGTAAAATACATACCGCCGACGATCTCGATTCGATAGCGACTTTGGGATTCAGGGGCGAGGCTCTGCCTTCTATTGCGGCGGTTTCAAAAGTTACGATGCTCACGCGTCGAAAAGGCGCTGCGATAGGGTACAGGTATTGCGTCGACAACGGCGTCGTGACGGACGAAGGAGAAAGCGGCTGTCCCTACGGTACCGTCGTTATATGCGAGAATCTTTTCGCCAATATCCCGGCGAGAAAGAAATTCCTTTCCAAAGAAACGGCGGAGGAGAGCGCGGTAAGCGCGCTTGTCGCAAAAATCATTCTTGCAAATCACGATGTGTCGATTTCGTATTCGTCTGACGGAAAAACCGTTTATCGTTCGTCCGGTCAGGGTGTAAAGAGCGCGATTTATACCGTTTACGGCGACGATTTTCTTAAGAAGTTGGACGAAGTATCGGCAACTTTTAACGATATCGAGATGTTCGGATATTTTTCCAAGCCGTCTTTTTCCAAACATTCAAAGTCTTTCCAGACCGTTATCGTCAACGGAAGATACGTGATCAGCGACGAAATATCGTACTGGATATACGGCTGTTATCAGGAATTCCTCATGAAAAGGCAATTCCCCGCATTTGTTATGTATCTCAAAGTTCCTTGCGATATGGTCGACGTCAATGTGCATCCCAACAAGCTCGAAGTAAAATTCGCAAATCAAGGTATTATAAAAAAACTCGTCACTGACGCGGTAAAATCCAAAATAATCGACGGCGTGCGCGTAGCTAAGGAATTAGGCGCGGAAGATATTAACTTTTCGGGTTTTTCGTTTACTGAAGAACGCTTTAACCCCAAATCCGACGAAAGAGGGGAAGAATTCTTCTTGCCGTTTAACGAAAACGACGGCGGTTTCAAACTCAAAGACGAATCGAAAAACTACAATGCGGACTCAGGCGTTATTTTTTCCGACGAAACCGCCGCGACGATCGAGCGAGAAGAATTGAAGGACAGCGCCGCAAACGCTCATTTTTCGGACATGGTGGGCAGGACGTTGTTTAATTCGATAGCGGACCTCAGCAAAACCGGCGGCGCCGCGAACACGGAAGACGCAGAAAGTGAAATAATAGAAGAAAAACCGATAGTTTTCGGGAAAGAGAGTATCCAACAAAGTATGGGGATAGACGCGGATATCAAGTATTCGGGTAAAATTTTCAACACTTACTTGATTTTCGAAAACGGCAACGACGTTTTCTTTATCGATCA
>CACZPH010000143.1 GCA_902783025.1 uncultured Eubacteriales bacterium
AAGTCCCGAGCATCGGAACAAAGTATTGCGAAGCGTATCAGCCGCGAAAAAGAAATGAACGAAAGCAACGGCGACAAGGTGGCACGGCAGACAAGGCAAAGGGAGCCGGCACGAAGCGCGCGTACAAGGCGTACGTAAGCAAGTGCCGACTCCCTTTAACGCAGTATCACGTGCCGGATTGCCGCCGTTATTCTGCGGAAGCGAGTTTGGCTTCGCGATCGGCCACAATCAGCGCCTCGATCATCTCGTCCAGATCCCCGTTAAGGAAGTTGTCGAGCGAATAGAGAGTGAGATTTATACGGTGGTCGGTAACTCTGCCTTGCGGAAAGTTGTAGGTGCGTATGCGTTCGCTTCTGTCGCCGGTGCCGACCTGACTGCGGCGCGCCTGCGAATACTGCGCGGATTGCTCCTCTTTCTGCTTGTCGTAAAGCTTGGACTTAAGTATGCTCATGGCGCGGTCGCGGTTTTTGATCTGACTGCGTTCGTCCTGACAGCAAACGACTATACCCGTGGGCAAATGCGTAATACGTATCGCCGATTCGGTCTTGTTTACGTGCTGACCTCCCGCGCCGGACGAGCGGTAAGTGTCTATCTTGAGGTCCTTTTCGTTGATATCTATCTTCACGTCCTCTACTTCGGGAAGCACGGCTACCGTAATGGTCGAGGTGTGGATCCTGCCCTGCGATTCGGTCTCGGGGACGCGCTGAACGCGGTGTACTCCGCTCTCAAACTTCATTCGCGAGTAAACGTCTGTGCCCGACAGCGAAAAAACCGCTTCTTTTACGCCGCCCAGTTCGGTCATATTGACGTCGATGTCTTCGGCTTTCCAGCGCTTTTTTTCGGCGTACATCTTATACATTCGCATAATTTCGTACGCAAAAAGCGCCGCTTCTTCGCCGCCCGCGCCGCCGCGTATCTCGATAATTACGTTTTTGTCGTCGTCGGGATCGGAGGGAAGCAGTAAAAGTTTGAGGTCGTTTTCTATTACCTCGAGACGGGAGCGGTTTTCCTTGATCTCTTCCTTTGCCATTTCGATAAGGTCGGGATCGGTCTCCGCCGCGATGAGTTCTTCGGCTCCGGCTACGTCGCGGCTAACCGCGAGGTATTCGTCGTACTTGGCTATAATAGGCTCGAGATCCGAATGCTCCTTGCACAGTCTCGTCCATTCCTTGTTGTCCGAAATGACCGCGGGATCGGAGATCTGTGCGGTAAGGGAAATGAATTTGCTTTTTAAGTTGTCGAGTTTTTCCGTGTTCATAATGCCTTGTATCCGGTAAGGACTACCGCGCGGTCGTTGCCGCTAAGGTCCTTGACGATCTTCGCGCTCTCAAAAGAGGGCGCAAATAAATTATCGACTTGCTCCGCTTGGTCGTAACCTATCTCGAGTACGAGCGAGCCGCCTTTCTTGAGCGCGACGGAAAGCGAATCCGCTATGCGGCGGTAAAGGTCGAGTCCGTCCGCTCCGCCGTCGAGCGCCGATAAAGGTTGTTTCTTTACTTCGTCGGTAAGCGTTTCGATCACGTCGGTCCTGATATACGGGGGGTTCGATACGATAAGATCGAATTTTTTGCCGTCTAAGCCGTCGAAAACGTCGGACTTGAGTACCGTTACGCCCTCTAAGTTTTCGCGCGCGACCGCTAACGCTTTGTCGCTGATATCGGAAGCGTAAACCGTCGCGTCGGTATTAGCCTTTATTGCCGCGGCTATGCAACCGCTGCCCGTCATAAGGTCGAGCACTTCGTCGCCGTCCTTGATAAGTCTTATAGCCTGCTCCGCGACTACTTCGGTGTCGGCGCGCGGGATAAGCACGCCGTCGCTTACCTTAAGCGTAAGCCCGTAAAACTCGCTGCTGCCCAAAATATAGTCGAGCGGCACGCGGTCAAGACGCTTGTAAACTATCTCCATTATTTTCTTGTACTCGTCCTTGCTTACCGTCTTGTCGGGGGTAAGTTCGGCGCGTTTTAAGTTTGTAACATGGCAGATTATCCAGTCGGCTTCCGCTTCGTCGGCGTCGGTGGGCTTGAGCTTAGCCCGCAAAAATCCGCGAAGCGCGGACATCGGGTATTCGCCGAAGTTATGTTCTTCGGCGTTCTTGTCGCCGTCGAGTTCGAGCACGCCGTTAAACGCCGCGACCGCGACCGCGATCATATCGTCCTCGGGATTGCGCGTGGTAAGGTACTGAAGCGCGAGTCCCGGCGCGCGGAAAAAGTCGGTGACAGGGTTGTCGGGAAGCTTTGCGAGCGCTTGCAAAAGCTCGAAAGACAAGCCGGCGACGAGCGGCAAAAGCAATAAGCGCGTGC
>CACZPH010000144.1 GCA_902783025.1 uncultured Eubacteriales bacterium
AGTTTACGGATTATTCCATTCAGGTAGGCTACGAGGCGGTAGAACCGTATCTCGCGGACTTCGGCGCGAAACTCAACTACGACGCGTCCTGCTATTCCTCGGGCGAAAGACTCGTCGACATTAACGGATCCGTTAAGTTTTCCGACGAAGAAGCGCTTTTCGAGGGTTCGAGCGCGACCGTAAAACTCAATCCTTCGCTCAAGTCTTCGGACGGATCTATCTATACCGTAAAGATCGGCAGTCAGGAGATCAATATTTCGGCGGATCAGGCGGGCGAAGCGATCCCGTTCAGATTAGACAGAAACAATCTCGGCAGCGTTGCCGTTTCGCTTTCCAAGAGCGCGTCTTGCGCGGTTTCCGGGACGATCGAAATCGATCCCGAAGCGGCGCGGTCTTTGGGGCTTTCGTCGGCGCAGGCGCTTGCTTCGCTCGTTGCCGAGGCTAAGGAAAAAGGTTCAGACATATCTCTTCCCGTTTCGCTCTCGGCTACCGATACGGACTTCAGGTATTCGTTTACCTCAAGCGTAAAAGCAAATTCGGAGTATGCTATAAGCGCGCATTCGGACATTCTTCTCGGCCCCGCCGCGAATATCACTACGGCGGCGGAACCCTTAAGCGGACTCACGATTACGCTCGTTCGCTCCAAGGTGGGCGGTACGCTCAAGGTAGGATCGCGCACGTTCGCTTCCACAGCGGATTCCGAAACGCTCGGCTACGATTCCGAAGAGTTCGGAGTGAGCGGACCGTATCTCGAAGTATATAAGAATTACGATAACTACCATTATTTCAACGACAAGGCGTACGGCGATTTCGTACTCAAGTTTACTTTCTCGCGCTACGATCTCGGCACGGCTAACGAACTCGACCCCGCGGTCGGCGTTTCGCTCGACAGGGGCAGCGGAAAAGAGAAAGTCATGTTTATCAAGACGGGCGTAAGGATCCTGCCGATAAACACGGACTTTAACTCGAGAGTGGAAATGAACGGCATAAGCCCGGTAGATTTCCGTTCTTACGACGGATCCAAGTACGATTGCGTTATCATGCGCCGCGGCAATACCTTCTATATGTACGCAAAACGCGCCTCGGTCGAAGATTATACGCTCGTTTATATTTACGAAAGCAAAACCGATCTCGGCGTTTGCCCGGTAAGTCTTATCGTTACCGCTCAGCCTGCCAAGTACGTTCATTGCGTATTCAGCAACGTTTCGATGACCGATCTGGGAACCGAACGCATAGCGCCCGTGGCGACGACGCTCACCGTAAATTGCGGCGAGGGCGGTTCGTGCGAAATCGCGGGCGGCCACGAAGACGCGGAAGGCAAATTCTTCATAGTGGGCGACGAAGCCGTCGTAACGTTCGTTCCCGACGCGGGCAAGGTCGTTTCGTCCGTCAAAGTCAACGGGGGCGTAGCGGATTTCAGCCGGCCGATAACTCTTCGTATGGACAAGGATACGACTGTGGACGTAGCGTTCGAGGACGCTTTCGATACTTTCGACGTGAGCGGAAGCGTTACGATAGCGGGCGGAGCAAAACCCGCCAAAGCCGATATTACGTTCGTGTATCTCGCGACCGGGACCAAGTATTCGTTTACCGACGTCGCTCTCAGCGACGGAAACTTCGACGTCGGCGTACGAGCCGGACAGTTCGACGTTTACGTTCGCGCGGCGGGATACACCGGACTTCAGCATTCGGTAACCGTATCCGATTCCGGCGCGGTAAGCGGCTCGCTCGACTTTACGCTCGATATCTTTGACAAGGGCGCGGCGATAGTGGGCGGCAAGAGCGTCAACAACGTCGAATTCGACGATACGTATCTGTATTCCGACGGCGCTATGCGCGTTCCGGACAGGCTCGGCAATACGCTTATGACTTTCCTTCCGGCCTCCGTCGGCAATTCGGACGCGTTCGCGTTTACGACCACCATCACGATGAGCGGAGGATCCGAAACGCACGTAAACGACAAGTTCTATGCTTCCGACAACGTAACCGGTATCGCGATCACCGACGGCACACACGCCTTTGCGGTAATGATCAACGGGGTTTATCTTCGTATCTGCACGGGTCCGTATTCCTCGACCACGATGATACAGCCTGTAGTCGCGGCTAAAGCGTTCTACGATCCGAGCCGCACGACGGTAACTTCGCATACGCTCACGATGGCGGGATACCAAGGCGTGATCTATATCCTTATAGACGGCGAACTTTTGGGAACCATGTCCTCGACGAGCGGATATACGGCGGTAAAGGGCTACTTGTCTGACACGACAAATCACAACACATCCAACGTCAACCTTACCGCTATCGTCGCCGACATTCTCGGCGCCGGTCAGACGGCGTTCGGATATTGCGCCAACATGAACGTTGCCGTAGCGTCAAATCACAACAACGCGGGCTATACGAACACAACGCTTACCCGCGACGAAGCGGAGGTAAAGACTCTGCTCGGACTTTGATAAATATCCCCCGTGCGCAAAATTGCGGCGGGGGTATTTTTTGCTTCAAACGCCGCAAAAAGCGAAAAAAACGGTTTTTCGTTGACACGGCAACGGGTATTATGATATATTTAAGCGATAAAAGAGCGTGATCTGCGATCGTTATTCGCGGCGGTTTTGCCGCCCACGCGACGCAATGAAGGAGTAAACGATGAAAAGATTTATCAAAGGTTTTTTTGCGGCGCTTTTACTTTTGACCGTCGCCGTTTTTGCCGCCGCCTGCGCAAACAACGAAGTAAAAAGCGATCCGGGCGCGGAAGTAACCGTTTTCGTCCAGCTCAACGACCGCAATCCGCATTACGATCCGATCGACGACAAACTCGCTTTTGACTACGGCGAAGAGATCAGCATAGAGCAAAACGACGTGGTCGTTTACTATTCGACGTCCGACGGCGAAAACGAATACGTCGAAGATTTTACTATCGATACCGCGCCGCTCGGCGAAGGCGACGCCGGCACTTATTATATCGACGTTTCGTTCGCTCTCGGCGGCAAATCGTACACGCGGGCAATAACGGTAACGATCCGTCCGCACGAGATAGTCGTACCTTTTTTACACGGCGAGATCGTTATGGATTATACGGGCGAAGAGATCGATATAATCTCCGTGATCGACGACAGGCTCGGAGCGGAGGGCAAAACGACGATTTCGGACATGATACGCGGCGGAATAATTACGGTCGGAGAATCGTCGCAAAGACTCGAGAGCGAGATAAATTCCGCTTCCGAGGACGGCGAATCGTATTACGTCGTATATCTCGATTGCGCCGATAACTACGTATTCACTCTCGAAACTTTCGACTCGCCGCTTTACGGAGTGATCGGGGAGCGTCAATTCCGGTTTTCGTGGCGAATTGCGCCCAGGATACTGACCGTTCCCGTCGTGCTGAATCCCGAAATAGCGTATGACGGCGAGGCGCACGCGATCGAACTGGCGTTTGCGGCGGACGACGAATCGTACGTTACCGTTTACGACGATCGGACGGGCGAAGAAGATCGAGGCAATTCCTATACCGAACCGGGGATATATAATTTTACGGTAACGGCGCTTTACGGCGCGTTCTTCGAGGAAAACGGCGCTAAGGTTACGTCCGTTACGGTAAGCATGGAAATAAAATGAAAACGCCGCGCGCGGCAGGGGGCGCTTGAGACGCTTTTAGGGAACTCCCGATCGGGAATGTCGAAACAATGCGAGAGTAAGCGTTATGCTTTGCGAAGCGCGCTTTTTCGCGCACAGCCGACCTTCTTTTCGCTATTGACAAAACGCTTTTGATGTATTACAATAATATAAACAAACCTTTTTATTTAAGGCGGTAAAATATGAAAAAAATATTGAAGATTATTCTTGCGACGATATTTGCCGTTGTGGCGGCTTTTTCGCTGAGCGGCTGTCAATTGCTCGATTCGCTGATGGACGGAGTCGATACCGGCGAAGAACAGTCCGAAACCGGCGGCGACGAAGGCGGTTCGGGTAGCGAAGGCGGTTCGGGTAGCGAGGGCGGCTCCGGTAGCGAAGGCGGCTCGGGCGGCGAGGGCGGCTCGGGTAGCGAAGGCGGCTCTGGCAGTGAGGGTGGCTCAGGCGGCGAGGGCGGCGAAGGAACGATCGATCCGCCGGTAGTAATAAGCGGCACGCTTCCTCTTTCGTCGTCCTGCGCGACCAATTACGGTTACGGATATTTCGCAACGACAAGCGCGGACAGAGCGAAGTTGTACGAAAGTATGTACGAAAAGTGCTATGAGTTTTCTTCTTCCTCTCTCGATCTCGCGATCGAAGACGGGGAGTATCTCGTCGCGGATATTCCGGTAAGCGGTTTGAGCGTCGACGACGTAGCCGCCGTATTCGGTATTTTCGCTATGGAAAACCCCGGCTTTTACTGGCTTAGCGGCAGATACGGTACCACGACTCTGGGCGGCAATATCAACGCCGTGAGCCTGTATTGCGACGAAGACTACGCGACGGCGGCGGAACGCGAAAACGCCAACAAATCGATCAATACGATGCAGTCGGCGGTCGGCGAGGTCATAAAAGAAGAAGACGCGGATCTTGTCAAGGCGCTCGCCATACATAATTATATCGTAGACAAAATGAATTACGCGTACGAATCCGACGGCGTTACGCCGTCTTCGGCGGCGTGGGCGCATTCGATGATCGGTTGCGCCGTAAAGGATTTGGGCGTTTGCGAATCGTACGCAAAGACTTTTTATTATTTGAGTTCTCTTTACGGGCTTGACGGTATTATGGTCGCCGGGGACGGTAACGGCGAAGCGCACGCGTGGAATCTCGTCAAGATAGACGACAAATGGTACGGCGTGGACTGCACGTGGGACGAAATGAGCGATTCGACTTCCGTTGCTCTCGCGTCGTTCGGAATGAGCGGAGCGGAACTTGCGCTCAAGCATACCGCTTATACGCCGTCGCATACCGGCGGACAGTTCCTGTACTCGCTTCCCGAACTCTCCGAGACGTCTATCGACGTAGTAGAACTTATCAAGGACGGAGCGAGTCTCGGTCTTTACGGCAATATCGATTTCGCGCTCGCGGCAATGGACGACGCGGACGCCGATTATGAAATAACGATCGGTCATGACGAATTTATGGGAGTAAGCGTATATTCGTGCGATTTCGCTATTTCAAGTCCGAGCGTTCCCGCAGTAAAATCCGTCGCTATCGGCGGAGTATTCAAGTCGAGCGGCGGTTCCGGATATTACCCCAATACGCTGAAACTCGACGGGGATCTCGTCGTAAACGTTCCGTTTACTCTTTCCAACGTAATACTCCGCGGCGGTTCTCTTACCGCTTCTTCGGTTACGTTTACGGGTAAATACCTGAGCGTAAACACGACCGTTTCCGCCGCCGAACTTACCCTTGACGTAAATATATCTCTCGGCTCAGCCTCGTCGGATCTTACGGTCACGACGCTCAGAAACTCCGCCGACAACCGTAACGTAAACCTTTCGGACGGATCTTCGCTGGCGATCGACAGCGCGCAAAACACCGGAAGCGTATTGCTTATCGCGTATTTTGACGGCGCGGAGAATTATCCGACGATCTCGATAGGCTCGGCAAGCGCCAAAGTCATGGTGGTTCTTGCCGGTACGGTAGACGGAGCGGCCGCAACGAAGGATAACTTCGACGGCGTGGCGGCATTGTGGACGGGCGGCGGATACGAAACGCATTGCGCGGTCGGGGTATTGACCGGCGGCACGATAACGACCTACAAAAAGGCGATAGATTATTCCCGTTCCCTTTCGGGCGAAATAACGTTTAACTGAACGAAAAAATCCCTTCGCGGTCCGCGATGGGATTTTTTAGAATAATAAATAAGCCGAGAAACAAGAAAAGCGCTTCCGCCGCGGCGGAAGCGTTTTCAATAGATATATAAATTTTTATAAAATCTTTGTGATTATTATTCGGCAGCGCGGTACTTTTGTCAATATTTTTTTTGAGAGAGGGCGGATTCGGTCTCGGCTATCCTCTCGTCGGCGCCCTTGAGACGGCACACCAGGCACGAGTATATCGCGTCCACGATAGCGAGCTGCGCTATACGCGAACTAAGTCCGAGTATGCGGTAATTCGTTTCGTCGGCTACGGTTTCGAGAATAAGATCGGACGCCGAGTCGATAGGCGACTTACTGTGATTTGTCATGGCTACGGTTATCGCGCCGCGCGCCTGAGCCAAACGCATTGCGTCGACGACGTCTTTCGACTTTCCGGAGTGCGAAACGCCTATCACGACGCTTTTTGCCGTGGTGTGAGCGGCGGCGATTGCCTGCATATGATTATCCGTGTAGGCGTGAGCGTCAAGACCGAGACGGAGCAGTTTGTGAGCGGCGTCAACGGCGACGGAAGCGGAGTTGCCCAGACCGAAAATCAATATTTTGTCGGCTTTCGCTATTGCTTCGCAGCACTTTTCGAGCGCTTCGGGAGAAAGCGCTTTTTTCGTCTTTTCGAGCGAGCAGTAAATATCGTCGCATATTTTGCGAAATATATCCGCCGCGCTGTCGGAGGGCGAAATGTTTTCGCTCAGGTTTCTCGTCTCGCCCTCGCTTGCCAGGGCAAGTTTGAGTCCCTGATAGCCGTCGAAGCCGAGTTTTTTGCAAAATCTGACGATAGTAGCCTCGCTCGCGCCGCATTTTTGCGCAAGGTCGGTAATGTAAAGCGAAACGGCGGCGGCGGGATCGCGCAGAATAAAATCGGCGATTTTCTTTTCGCCTTTGCTTAAGTTGTCGTATTGAGTTTTGAGTGTGATGACCGTTTTTCCCATTTTGGCTCCGAAATAAAAATAATTTTCATATTCAGTATACCATAAATGAAAACGCAAGTCAAACGCGCATAAAAAAATTCATAAAAATTGAAAATGGTTTTCAAAATAGTTGCAAATTATTTTCGTATGTGGTACAATGATAGCGTAGAAAACAAACAAAAACGAAAATGAATTTCAAAGGAGCCAGTTATGAACGAATTTTTGTTTACACAAGTCCTTACCGAACTCGAAGACGCGGTCGGCCGCGAAAACTGTTCGGTAAAAGAGATCGACAAAGTAACTCACAGCGTCGATTACTTTTGGCTTTCGCGTATGTGGGCGGACAGGGGCAGACGTATGCCCGAGGCGGATTTCGTCGTTTCGCCGCTCGACGCCAAGGAAACTTCCAAGGTAGTCAAGATAGCCAACTATTACAAGATCCCGATCACCGTTTGGGGAGGAGGCGGCGGCACGCAGGGCGGCGCGATACCCGTTTGCGGCGGCATTCTTCTCGACACCAAGCGCATGAACAAGATTTACGAAGTCAACGAAGAGGGTATGTATATCGAATGCGGCGCGGGCGCTATTTACAAGCACGTCGAGTGGGCGGCTAACGAAAGAGGCTACGCGACGATGCACTATCCGTCGTCGCTGACCTGCTCGACCGTGGGAGGATTTTTGGCGCACAGAGGAATAGGCGTGGTATCCACCAAGTACGGCAAGATCGACGATATGGTTTTGCAAATGGAAGTCGTGCTCCCCAACGGCGATATCATCAACACTTCGAGCGCACCCAAGCACGCGGCGGGCCCGGATCTTAACCAGATCTTTATCGGTTCGGAAGGCACTTTAGGCATTATCACGAAGGCGCAAATGCGCATATACGTACAGCCCGAAGTGCGCAAATTCCGCGGATTCTTATTTAAGGATATGTCGTCGGCGTTCAAGGCGGGCAGAGAGATTCTGCAGAAGTTCAAGCCGTCCGTTATGCGCCTTTACGACGACGCGGAGACCGCGAGCCTTATCAAAAAGATCGTCGGAGTCGAGAAGCCCGGCGCTTTCATGAACGTGGCGTACGAGGGAGTCAAAGAGATCGTCGACGTCGAAGAAAAGATACTTCTCGAAACTTTCGCCCGCTACGGCGCGGAAGACCTCGGCAGCGAGTACGGCGAGAAGTGGTGGAAAGAGAAGATAACTTTCTTCTATCCCGGTCATATGATGGACTTGCCGCAACTTTTCGGCACTATGGACACGATAGCGCCCTACGACAAGATCGAGAAGATATACCACGAGATGAAAAAGGCCGTCGAGACCAATTTCCCGCAGGCAAAGTTCATCGCGCACTTCTCGCACTGGTACGAATGGGGCTGTATGATCTACGACAGGTTTATCATCGACGGCAAGGACGTGCCGCAGGATCCCGTCGAGGCAATGCGCCTTCACAACGCTATTTGGAACCTGGGCGTGCGCACCGCTATCGCCAACGGCGGCGTAGTCAACGACCACCACGGCGTGGGAATAAAGCTGGGCAGACTCATGAAAGAACAGTACGGTCCCGCTATGCAGGTTTTTGAAGGACTCAAAAAATCTCTCGATCCCAACGGCATTCTCAACCCGTTCAAGCTCGGCTTGTAAGGAGTAAATCATGAATATTTCCGAAAAATCCAAAAAAATAATCGATAGTTGCAGATTTTGCTGGATGTGCCGCCACGTTTGCCCGATAGGCAACGCGACCGGACTCGAGCGCAACACCGCCCGCGCCCGCGCTCTCGGCGCTTCGCTCGTAGTTCGCGGCGCTACGGAGCTTAACGAGATAGCCGACAACGTATACGAGTGTATGCTTTGCGGCGCTTGCACCAACAACTGCATGACGGGCTGGGACCCGAAAGTTTTCATTTACGAACTTCGCCGCGAGATAGTTTACGCCGGTTGCGCGCCCGAGTATATCAAGGCGCTTATTTCCAAGCGTATCGAGAGCGGAAACGTATTCGGTCTTCCGGTGCCCGAAAAGTTGACTAAAGCGGCGAAAAAGAACGGCAAAACGTTGTTTTTCGCGGGCGCTACCGCGGTATACAAGGCTCCGGAGTGCGTTTTGGACGCGCTCGGACTTATAGAGAAAGCGGGCGAAAAGTGCGCTTTCGATCCTCTTCTCAACAGCGGCGCGGACCTGTGGTTCCTTACCGGCAAGACGAAAGAGACTTTCGACGCGGCTTCGCGTTGCGCTCAGGCCCTTAGCGGATACGACCAAGTGGTCGTTTACGATCCCAAGGATCTCGCTTTCTTGCTTCACGAGTGCAGAGAATGGGGCGTAGAGATCAAAACTTCTCTCGTTTCTTTTAACGAATACTTGAATAATCTCATAGACAGTGGTAAAATAAAGGTAAACAAATCCGAAAAAGAGTACGCGCTTCAGGATTCTTACGCTTACGCTCGCGATCTCGGCGACTGCGAGAGCGGCCGCAAGATAATCGACAAGGTCGGAGTAAGAAAAGAAATGCTGCTTATCGGCAAGGAAGCGGACGCGGCGGGCGAGCTTATTATGCGCGAGTATATGCCTGCGGTCATCGACGCGGCGGCGCGAAACAGATGGACGAGCGCAAAGAACATGAACTGCTTTACCCTCGTTACCGAATCGCCCGACGAGTACGTAACGTTGCTCGCGACCAAGCCCGAAAACTTTGAAGTGTTTACGCTCGAGAAGATAATACTTAATAATATGGGAGAATAATTATGAACCTTAAGAAAACTTACGTCGAAAAGTACGGTTACGAGCGCGTCGTTACCGACCGCAACAGCCCGCTTACCTTTGCCGAGCTCGATTTCCTCAAGCTTCGCGCGGGAGACGGTTATACCGTGACCGAAAAAGGCAAAGAATTCGTGCTCATCGTGCTTACCGGAAAATGCTCGGTAAAAGGCAAAGACTTTTTCTTCGAGTCGGTAGGCAAGAGAGAGGACGTATTTTCGGGACCCGCCGAGGCGGTTTACGTAGGTAAGGACGACGAGTTTACCGTAAAAGCGGTGGGCGGCGACGTCAAGATAGCCGTTTGCAAAGCCCCCGCCGACGAGAAATATCCCGCCGCATACGTTCCCACGAGCGAAATAGCGACCAAGGACCTGGGCAAGGGCGCGTACGCGAGAAAGGCGGCGTTTAACTTTACCGAGAAAGTCCCCGCAAACTTGCTGTATATCGGCGAATTCTGGGTGTCCGACGGCAACTGGGCAAGTTATCCGCCGCACAAGCACGACGTCGACGATATGCCGAGAGAGGGATTTTTGGACGAGATATATTACTTCGAGTTTGACAAGCCTCAAGGCTTCGGCTTCCAGGGCGTATATACCAAGGACGGCACGATCAACGAAGTGTACAAGGTGGGAAACGGCGATCTCGTAGAGGTTCCGCGCGGCTACCATCCCTTTACGGTAGCGCCCGGATATACCAATTACTGCCTGTGGATCATGGCGGGCAAGAACAGGGGCATTTTCTCCACGTTCGATCCCGACCATAAATGGGTAAACGACTGATGAAGTACGTTCTCGGCGTGGATTTCGGCGGCGGCGCTTGCAAGGCGACGCTTCTTAGCGCGGACGGAAAAGTCGCGGCTACCGCTTCGAGCGAGTACCCGACCTTTTACGGCGCTTCCGGTATGGCGGAGCAAAACCCCGACGACTGGTACGAGGCGGCGTGCAAGAATATCCGCGCGCTTTGCGAGAAAGCGGGCGCCGGGAATATCGAAGCCGTTTGCTTCGACGCGGCGACTCATACCGCGGTTTTGCTGGGCGGCGACGGTAAACCCGTGCGCAATTCCGTGTACTGGACGGATACGCGCAGTAAGAAGCAAGTCGACTATTTGAGTAAGTTTTACTGCGAAAAATTGCTCGATAAGTGCAAGCACAGCGTCGACACGATATGGACTTTGCCTCAGCTTATGTTCGTCAAGGAGAATTTCCCCGACGATTACGCTAAGGTAAAGCGCGTTACCTTTGCCAAGGATTACGTGCGCGGCCGCTTTACGGGCGACTTTGCGACCGACTCCACCGAGGCGCAGGGCAGTATGCTCTTCGACTTCGACAAGAAAGTATGGGTTGGCGAATTTCTTTCGCTGTGTTCGCTCAGCCGCGACAACGTTCCTTCCGTCGTTTCTCCGCTTGACTTAGCGGGCACGGTAAACGAAAATGCGGCGCGCGACAGCGGACTTAAAGAGGGCACTCCGGTAATTTGCGGCTGTACCGATACCGCGATGGAAGTTTACGCCGCGGCGGGAGCAGATGTGGGCGCTATGACGCTCAAACTCGCCACCGCCGGCAGAATATGCGTGATCTCCGACAAATACTTCCCCGACAAAAACATAATAAACTATTCGCATTTAGAGAGCGGCTTGTACTATCCGGGCAGCGCCACCAAGTCGTGCGCGGCGTCGCTGAGGTGGTTCCGCGATACGTTCGGCGGCGACTACGGCGAATTTTCCGCCGAGGCGGCAAAGATAAACCCCGGCTGCGACGGGCTGATTTTTCATCCGTACTTAAGCGGCGAACTCACGCCTTACGCAAACCCCGCGCTTCGGGGCAGTTTCGTCGGCGTTTCGGCAATGCACACCAAGGCGCATTTTACGCGCGCGGTGATGGAAGGCGTGGCGATGAGCCTTAAGGACTGCTTCGAATATCTCAAAGCGGCGGGTATTTCGCTCGGCGGCGAAGCGTACGTAATAGGCGGCGGAGCGAAAAGCGACGTTTGGCGATCGATCGTCGCGGACGCGCTGGGACTTAAACTCATACGCACCCGCAACAACGATTCGTCTTACGGCTCGGCGCTGTGCGCTTCCGTAGCGGCGGGATTTTTCGCCGGTCTTGCCGAGGCGAGCGAAAAGTGCCGCGAAGTTATCGGCGAAACGCTCCCCGATCCCGAAAAACGCGATACGTACGAGCGAATTTATACCAAATACGTTAAGATAAGTAAATTTTTGACGGAACTCAGCCATGAGTAAGTTCAGGATTGTCGTATGCGTTAAGATATTCGGCGGCGAGCTCAACCCCTTCGACGGAGCGGCGATAGCGAGCGCTCTGGAAGCAAGCGACGACGTGACTTTGCTCGCTATGTCGCCTATGAGCGACCTTGCCGAAATGCGCGCTCTTACCCGGCTCGGAGTCAAGGCTGTCCTTGTAAGCGACAAGGACTTTGCCGGCAGCGATACGACGGCGACGAGCCTCGTTTTGGCGGCGGCGATACGCGGCTTACGCCCCGACGTCGTGTTTTGCGGCTTTCGTAGCGTGGATGGCGACACGGCGCAAGTGCCTCCGATGCTTGCCGAGCGGCTCGGCTTCGGTTTTTTCGGCGGCATAGTGGATAAGAGCGGCGATACGCTTACAAATGCGGACGGCGAGAAAACGCAAATTCGCGAAAACACCGTTTACGCTTTCGGTAAGATACGCCCCGAGCCGCTCGGAGGCATATTCAGCGGCGAAAGCGACGTCGAAGTGATCTCCAACGCGGATCTGAAACTCAGCCCGGACGAAATCGGGCTTACGGGATCGCCCACGAGAGTAGTAAAAACTTTTGTAAGCGATACCGGCAGACGCAACTGCAAGTTCGTGCGCTACGACGAGATCTCCGCACTGATAAGCGCGGCGCTAAAGAGGGCGCGGCGCGAAAAAAAATATGAGAGCGGCGAAAAGCTCGACGAGGTTTTTTGCGCCGAGGCGGTATATAAACAAGCCGCCGCTATTGCGAAAAAGCGCATACGTATCGACGAAAACGCGCAACCAAGCGACTTAGCGGCGGAGATCAAAAAGCGAAAAAGCGCGGTCGTACTCTTCGGAGACGACCTGGGGAGCAAGACTTTTGCCGCGCGGCTCGCGGTAAAGGTAGGCGCGGGACTGTGCGCCGATTGCGTGGGACTCAAGGTCGAGCAAGGCTCGCTTATTATGACTCGCCCCGCTAGAGGACAGACCACGACGGCGGAAGTAAAATGCGTTTCGCCTTTTACGATAGCGACTGTAAGGACGGTCAAAGATAGCGAAGACGCAGCCTTTTGCGTAGGCATGGGCGCGATTGATTATATCGACGACATACGCGCTCTGGCGAAGCGTTACGGCGCGGCGCTGTGCTGTACGCGCCCCGTTGCGGACGGCGGATACTTGCCGTATTCGTGCCAGGTCGGACTTACGGGCAAGAGCGTTTCGCCGAAGGTATACGTGCTGTTCGGAGCCTCGGGCGCGGTCCAACACACCTGCGCGATAGAAAACAGCGAAGTTATTATTGCGATAAACGCGGACAAAAACGCGCGAATATTCGATTATGCCGATTACGGCGTGAAGGAGGACATAAAAAATGTTAAGATACGACCTTAAGATAGGGCTTTTGCCGATCCGCAGGTGGATCAAGGAGCCGCCCAAGAGAATAGGTATTTTCCAGAGCGACTACGCGGTGGACAACAAGCGCGAGATCACCGCTTACATACGCGACCACTACGAGGACGAGAAAACAAAATTCGTCGACATCGACTGGCTCAACGACGAGGGATTGCTTTTTCTCGACAAGGACTGCGACAGGGTAGCCGAATACTTCAAGGAACAGAAGATAGACGCGCTCTTTATCATCAACTGCAATTTCGGTACCGAAAACTGCGCCGGACTCGTGGCAAAGCAGCTCGGCGTGCCGACTCTATTGTGGGGACCGCGCGACAGGAATTTTAAGGACGATATACGTTATACGGACACTCAATGTGGACTTTTCGCGATGAGCAAGCAGCTCAAACGCAGTAACGTAAAGTTCTCGTATATCGAAAACTGCGACATCACGGCAAAAGTCTTCGACGAAGGGCTAAAGCGCTTTTTCGGCGTGGCGTGCATGGTGCGCAACTTCAGGAATATGCGCGTTTTGCAAGTCGGCACGCGTATCAAGCCTTTTAAGTCTATCATGTACAACGAACTCGAGCTTGCGGAGAAGTTCGGTATCGACGTATCGGTATTCAACCTCGCCGAGGCTGTCGCGGACCTCAAGGAGATCTACGAAACGCGCCAAAAGGACCTCGACGAATATCTCGTTTGGCTCAAAAACACATTCGACACCGGCAATCTCGACGACGAATATCTCAAAAAGATGCTCGCCATCGTGTATTATTACGAAAAACTCGCCCGCGACAACGACTGCAATATCATCAGTTCGGAGTGCTGGACGG
>CACZPH010000145.1 GCA_902783025.1 uncultured Eubacteriales bacterium
GCGCCTTTCAGTCAGTCTGCGGCGACTCGCCGCCCGCCCGAAAATCTCTTCGATTTTGTTGGGAGTCGTCCCACGACTGCGCCTTTCAGTCAGTCTGCGGCGACTCGCCGCCCGCGTTTTATACCCGGTATAACCTTATGGTTATAGCGTAGTGAAAAGTTATAAATTTTTTTGATTTTATTTGCCCTAAGGTATTGACGGGGCGGCGGCAATGTGCTAAACTTGTTTTACCGACAAAAAGGAGTGAAACATGGCTAAGATTACTTACAAAACGCCCATCGTGGAGATGCAGGGCGACGAAATGACGCGACTATTGTGGGACGAGATAAAGAAAAGACTTATCGAGCCTTTTGTCGAGCTTAACGTCGACTTTTACGACCTGGGGCTTATCAACCGCGAAAAGACCGCCGACAGAGTGACGGTCGAGGCGGCGGAGGCTATCAAGAAATACCGCGTAGGCGTAAAATGCGCCACCATTACGCCCAACGCCCAACGCGTCGAAGAGTATTCGTTGAGCAAAATGTGGCTCTCGCCCAACGGCACGATCCGCGCTATTCTTGACGGCACGGTGTTCCGTAAGCCCGTCGTGATCGACGGGATCAAGCCGTTTGTGAGCGGCTGGAGCGCGCCGATAACCGTTGCCCGCCACGCCTACGGCGACGTATACCGTAACGCCGAACTGCGCGTCGACGGACCGGCGGAGGCGTTTATCACGGTCAGATACCCGGACGGCAGAACGGAAGAGAAGAAAATAGCGGATCTCAAGGGCGCGGGCGTAGTGCAGGGAATGCACAATCTCGACGCGTCCATTACGTCGTTTTGCCGCTCGTGCTTCAATTACGCGCTTGGCGAAAAGCAGGATCTTTGGTTTGCGGCAAAGGACACGATAAGCAAGATTTACGACCACAGATTCAAGGATATTTTCGCCGAGATTTTCGAAAAAGAGTACGCCGACAAGTTCGAAGCGGCGGGAATAACGTATACGTACACGCTTATCGACGACGCTGTGGCGCGCGTAATGAAGTGCGGCGGCGGCATAACGCTCGCGCTCAAGAACTACGACGGCGACGTGCTTTCGGATATGATAGCGTCGGGTTTCGGCTCGCTCGCGATGATGACGAGCGTACTCGTTTCCCCGGACGGCAACTTCGAGTACGAAGCGGCGCACGGCACGGTAACGCGGCATTACTACAAGTATCTTAAAGGCGAAAAAACGTCCACCAACCCCGTCGCCACGATATTCGCATGGACCGGCGCGCTGAAAAAGCGCGGCGAACTCGATAAAAACCCCGCGCTTGCGGCGTTTGCGGACAAGTTGGAGAAAGCGACCAAGCTCACTATCGAGCGCGGCGCGATGACCAAGGACCTTATTCCGCTGTTTGACAAAAGCGGCGTAGTCAAGCGCGAGTGCGAGAGCATGGAATTCTTAGACGAGATACGCAGGACGCTCGACGAGATTATCGACGATTAGCGCATACCCCTTCCGCTTTGTGCGAAAGGGGATTTTTATAGACATTTTTCCATATTTTCGCGACATAATTCCATATAAAACCCCCGTCAATCGATTGAAAAATGTTTGCGGTTATAGTATAATTGAATAAATAGGGCTTTTGCCCGCGACAAAATATTATTCAAGGAGAAAATAAAATGGTCAAGACTGTGCCCGCAATGGGCTGGAACACGTGGAACACTTTCGGCAGGGATATCAACGAAGAAGTCGTGCTTCGCAGCGCCGACGTAATGGCGGCGAGCGGACTCAAGGAGAAAGGCTACGAGTATATCGTTATCGACGACTGCTGGAGTCTTCGCGAGCGCGATAAGGACGGCAAACTCGTCGCCGATCCCGTCAAATTCCCTCACGGAATGAAATACGTTGCCGATTACGTTCACTCCAAAGGGCTCAAATTCGGTATGTATTCCTGCGCGGGCGCGCTTACCTGCGACTGTTATCCCGGCTCGTACGAACACGAATTCGTAGACGCAAAGACCTTTGCGGAATGGGGAGTAGACTATCTCAAATACGATTATTGCTTCCACTCCACGGGTAATCCCGGACACCTTCTCTACAAGCGTATGGGCATCGCGCTTGCCAACAGCGGCAGAGATATTTTGTTCTCGGCTTGCTCGTGGGGCGCGGACGACACGAGAGTATGGATCAAGGAGACCGGCGCCAACAGCTGGAGATCGACGGGCGACGTATTCGACAGCTGGGAGAGCGTAAAAGGCATTATTCAATACCAACTCAAGTATATGGAATTCAACGGTCAGGGCTGCTTTAACGACCTCGATATGCTCGTTTGCGGCATGAACGCCAAGGGCAACGTAGGCAGGACGGGTTGCACGACCGAAGAATACTTTACGCACTTCGCGTTCTGGTGTATGTACGGCTCGACGCTTATGCTCGGCAACGACATTCGCGAAATGGACGAGATCACGAAGGAGATCGTCACCAACGAAAAACTCATTCGTATCGATCAGGACAGCAAGTATTGCCAGCCGTTCTTCGCGTGGGGAAAACTTGAGAAGAATATTGACCGCAGTATCAAAAACGACACTTTCTATTCCAATTACCCGCTTTCCGTTCCCGTACTCGCGCGTTATCTCGACGACGGCACGATCGCGATAGGACTTTTCAATCTTTCCGACGGCAAGTCCAACAAGTGGAACGGCACTATTCTTACCGAATCCGTAGGCGTTCCGGAGAGCAGCGGCAAGAAACTCCGCCTTACCGACGTGCACACGGGCGAAGTTATCACGAGCGCGAACGGCGTAGTACGCATTCCCGACACCGAAGCGCACGCAAGTAGAGTTTATATCGCGGAAGTGATCGACTGATGAGCGACAAATGCGTAAAATGCGGCAAGGACGTCAAGCCGATCGATATGAGTTTTACGCTCAAACTTATCAATCGCGGAGCGCAGGAATACCTGTGCTCCGATTGCATATGCGAGAAGTTTTCGCTTACTCGCAAGGACCTCGACGAAATGGCGGAGCGCTTTAAGAAAGAAGGCTGCGCGTTGTTTACGTAATAAGGAGAATAATATGAACAAAACGATCAAAGCAGGCGCTTTTGAGTTTACTCTCAAGAGCGAAGAAGAAGTGGACGCGTCCGTCGAATTCGTCGGCGAACATGGCGGCTTGTCCTTTTACAGATTTTCGTGCAAGTGGAACGCTCCCACGCTCCCCAAGCCCGTTTCGATAGCGTACGCGATGCCCTCGCGCGAAATGTTTTCGGTATTCCACGTCAGCAGTCAGAGCAGAGCGATGGACGTAGGCTACTGGACTCCCACGCGCATTCCTTCGCGCCTTGCGCAATGGATGCCGATAGTCGGGATCGTGAGCAAGGACGGGTTTAACCGCCATCTCGTCGCGGTCTCCGACGTCAAGACACCTCTTACCGTCGGTTACGGCGCGAGCCACCGCACGCTCAACGAAGAGTTTGAAATAAACTTCTTTACCGCGACGATCAGTCCGATAAAAGAATACGAGGCGCTTATCCGCATGGACGAGCGCGCCGTGCCGTTTTCCGACGCGGTCAAGAGCGCGCGCGAGTGGTACGACGAGTTCGGCTACGAGCTCAAATACTGCCCCGACGACGCGAAAAAGCCCATGTATTCGACCTGGTACTCGTACTTCCAGGACGTGACGGCTAAGGATACTTTGCGCGAATGCCGCCTTGCCAAGAAGTACGGTATGGAAACGGTCATCGTCGACGACGGCTGGCAAATGCTCAAGCCTACCGGCGACTATTCGTTTACCGGCGACTGGACTCCGTGCAAACGCCGCTTTTTCGACATGAAGAACTTTGTGGACAAGGTCCACGCGATAGGCATGAAAGCGATGCTGTGGTATTCGGTGCCTTTTATGGGCTACAACGCAAAGCTGTTCAAGCGCTTCGAAAGCATGGCGCTTCGGCCAAACGACAATATCAAGGCGCTCACGCTCGATCCCCGCTACTTAGAGGTAAGGAAGTATCTTATCGAGACGTATTGCAAGGCGCTTACCGAATGGGGCTTCGACGGACTCAAACTCGACTTTATCGACAGATTTTACGCTAACGGCGAGATAAAAGACGGTATGGACTTCGATTCGGTCGAAGACGCGACGGAGAAACTTATGCGCGACGTTTACGCGGCGCTCACCGCGATAAACCCCGACGTACTCATCGAATTCCGTCAGCCGTACATGGGGCCCGTCATCAGCGGCAACTGCAATATGATGCGCGTTTGGGACTGTCCGATCAACCCGTACATGAACTTTACCGAAATAGCCTCTCTGCGCCTTACGTCCGGCAAATGCGCCGTGCACGCGGACATGATAGACTGGAACGCGATGGAGTCGGTCGAAGGCGTGGGCGTACACCTTATTTCATCGCTTTTCGCCGTGCCGCAGATCTCGGTACGACTCAACGAACTCGCCGCGCCCCACGCCGCCGTTCTCAAGGCATACCTTGCGTTCTGGAACGAACACCGCAAGCTTATCATGGACGGAAACTTCTCGGTAAGAGGCAACGAACAGCGTTACGGCTCGGCGCAGTCGACGTTGGACGGCGAAAAGATCGTCGTTTCGATCTCGAGTCCCGTCTTCGAGATGGGCGACTCCGCGCGCGGATATTTCTTCAACCTTACCGACAAGACGGGTATTATCGTCAAGGGCGCCAAGGGCAAAAACGTCGAGGTTTTCGACGCTATGGGCGGCAGAGTGAGCCGCAAAGTGAAGATAAAATCCGACCTTGCCGAAGTTTACGCGCCGCTTGCCGGCAGAGTGCAGATAGAAGAATAACTATCGGGAGAAAATATGGAAAAGGTTATCAATTCCGGCGTTTACCGCTTTACGTTCAAGTCGACCGACGACGTTGACGCGTCGATAGTTTTCGAGCGCGAAGAGAAAGGCGTGGAGTATTACCGCATAAATATGTCGTGGAAAGAAGCGAAAAGTCCTTCGGTCGTTTCGCTCGAGTATTCGATCCCGCTCGTCGAGTCGTATTCTATCTGGTATCCGAGCAACCGTCTGCGCGAAAAGGACCTCGGCAAGGGCTGGGCTAAGTCGGCTGTGGAGTCGCGGCTCGCGGATTTCCTGCCCGTATTGAGCGTGGTGAGCAAGGACGGGTTCAACCGCCATCTACTCGCGCTCTCGGACGTAAAAACGCCCGTAAAACTCGCTTTCGGCGCCGGGCACAGGAGCATAAGCGAAGAATTCCGCATAGATTTCTTTACCCGGCTTATCAGCCCGATTAAGGAATACGAAACGACTCTGCGTATCGATACCCGTCCGCTTCAGTATTCCAAGGCGATTTTGCAGGCGCGCGAGTGGTATTCTTCGCTCGGCTACGAGCTTAAGGTTTGTCCGCCCGCGGCGAAACGCGCGCTGTATTCGACCTGGTATTCGTATTTTCAGGACGTGACCGCCGCCGACACGCTCAAAGAAGCGAAGGAAGCCAAAAAGTACGGTATGGAAGTCGTTATCGTCGACGACGGCTGGCAAATGGACGAGGTTACGGGCGACTATTCGCGCGTAGGCGACTGGATACCGAGCAAAAAGCGTTTTCCGTCCATGCGCAGGTTTGCGGATAAGATACATTCTATCGGCATGAAAGTCATGCTGTGGTTCCCTGTGCCCTACGTAGGACACGATACCAAGGCGTACCTTAAGTTTAAGGATTACGCCCTTCGCGACAGCGGCAAAACGATGGTCCTCGATCCGCGCTACAAAGTCGTGCGCGATTATCTTATCGACACTTACGAAAAAGCGCTTATCGACTGGGATCTCGACGGGCTCAAACTCGACTTTATCGACAACTTTTACGCTAACGGCAATGTCGGCGAAGGCATGGATTTCGTCTCGGTCGAAGACGCGACGGAAAAACTCATGCACGACGTTTACGCGGCGCTCACGGCTATCAAGCCCGACGTGCTTATCGAGTTCCGCGAAGCGTACGTGGGCCCCGTGGTCAGCGCTTACGGCAATATGCTCAGAGTAGGCGACTGCCCGGTCAACCCGTATATGAACTTCAACGACATCAACACTCTTCGCCTTATTGCCGGCAAATGCGCCGTCCACTCGGACATGATCCGCTGGAACGACAAAGAAACCGCGCGCGGCGTAGGCGTTCATCTTATCTGCGCGATCTTCGGCGTGCCGCAAATATCGGTCAGAATGCGCGAACTTTCACCCGTTCACGCGGCTGTACTCAAGGAATTTTTGAGATTCTGGAACGCGCATAGAGAAACTCTACTGGACGGCGACTTTACCGTACTCGGCAACGACGGCCGTTCGTCCGGCGCGATAGCGAGCAAGGACGGCGAAACTATCATCGTTTCCACGCTCGCGCACGACTTTAAAGTAAACGAGCGCGACGCGCGCACGTATTTCTTCAATATCTCCGATTCCACAGATATCATTATCCGCGGCGGCAAAGGCCGCTTCGTGCAGGTTTTCGATCCCTTAGGCAAACCCATATACCGCAAACGCAAGTTGCGCTCGGATCTTGAGGAGATAGTTGCGCCGATGAGTAGCCGCGTCGAAATCTTCGAATAACGGCGGCGACATACGGCGTGATACTTTTTCGCCGCCAATAAACTTCGTGATGCTTTGTCAAACAACTCCCGACTGCGGGTTACGTACGCTTTAGTACGCGCCCCTTGTCGGGAGTTTTTTTCCTCGCC
>CACZPH010000146.1 GCA_902783025.1 uncultured Eubacteriales bacterium
GGCGAGGAAAAAAACTCCCGACAAGGGGCGCGTACTAAAGCGTACGTAACCCGCAGTCGGGAGTTGTTTGACAAAGCATCACGAAGTATATCGGGCGCGAAAAAACAAAGGCGGCGAGATATGAGCGTAAACGCAACCCGTTTCGCGTTCGAGATACGAGCAGGTCGAGGAAGACCGAGCCGCTCCGAAGTGCGCGTACTAAAGCGTACGCAATCGAGGGGCGGCGACGGCTGACAATGAGATGCGACGTATATCGGGCGCGAAAATCAGTTTTTGTTGCCGTGGATCGGGGCGGGAATAATCCCCCCGCGCTTAATAAACGCCGACGAATCGGTGTTTTTGACCGCAATAATGGGAGCGCTGCCCAAAAGCCCGCCGAATTCGACGAAATCGCCGACCTTTTTGCCGGGAACGGGGATAACGCGGACGGCGGTGGTCTTGTTGTTTATCATACCGATAGCCGCTTCGTCGGCAATAATAGCGCTAATCGTTTCGGCGCTCGTATCGCCGGGGATAGCGACCATATCGATGCCTACGCTGCAAACAGCCGTCATCGCCTCGAGTTTGTCAAGGGTGAGTACGCCGCTCGCCGCGCCGTTTATCATTCCTACGTCTTCGCTTACGGGTATAAACGCGCCCGAAAGCCCGCCGACCCTGGACGAAGCCATCGTGCCGCCTTTCTTGACCGCGTCGTTAAGAAGAGCAAGCGCCGCAGTCGTGCCGTGACCGCCGACCGTGGATATGCCCATTTCTTCGAGAATATGCCCTACGCTGTCGCCGATCACCGGGGTGGGCGCGAGCGAAAGGTCGACTATGCCTCTTACCGCTCCGAGTCGTGAAGCGGCGCGCGAAGCGATAAGTTCGCCGACGCGCGTGATCTTGAACGCCGTCTTCTTGACCGTTTCGGCAACCGTGACGAGATCGGCGCCGGGGATCTTTTTGAGCGCGGTATGCACTACGCCCGGTCCGGATACGCCGACGTTGATCACGCAGTCCGCTTCGCCTAAGCCGTGAAACGCGCCCGCCATAAACGGATTGTCTTCGACCGCGTTGCAAAACGCGACGAATTTAGCGCAACCGAAACCGTCCGTATCGCGCGTCAAATAAGCCGTTTCTTTGACCACTTTACCGACAAGCGCCACGGCGTCCATATTTATTCCGCTGCGCGTGGAGCCGACGTTTACGGACGAGCAAACTTTGTCGGTAGACGACAGCGCTTCGGGTATGGAAAGCAAAAACCTTCTTTCGCTATCCAGCATACCTTTATGCACGAGCGCGGAAAAACCGCCCAAAAAGTCGACGCCCGTTTCTTTAGCCGCTCTGTCGAGCGCCTTGGCGAATTCGACTTCTTCGCCGCTCGCCGCGGTTACGACGGAAGCGGGAGTTACCGAAATGCGCTTGTTGACAACGGGAACGCCGTACTCGGTTTCGAGTTCTTCGCCTGTTTTTACGAGATCTTTCGCCTTAAAACAAATCTTATCGTAAACAGCCTCGCGCGTAAGCTTTGCCGAGCCGCGAACACAGTCGAGAAGCGATATTCCCATCGTGATGGTCCTGACGTCAAAATGCTCGTTTTCGACCATGTTGACGGTTTCGAGAATTTCGTTTTTGGATAACATAACCGCTCCTCAGATCTTATTGACCGCGTCGAAAATTTCTTCATTCTGAACTCTGATCTTTACGCCGATAGCCGCGGAAAGTTCGTCCGCTTGCTCCTTGAGCGCAGCAAAAGACACATTCGCGCGTTCTAAAGACACGAGCATTATCATCGTGAAATTGCCCTGCAAAACCGTCTGCGAAATATCTTCGATATTTACGTCGTTTTTTGCCATAAGCGCGCTGACGGAAGCGATGATGCCGGGCTTGTCCTTGCCTATTACGGTAATAACTGCTTTCATGAGTTTCTCCTATAATGAGATTATGGTATAGTTTACACTACTTTGCGAAAATTTGCAATACCAAACCGAAAAAAATCCGCAAAAAACAAAAAGAGGCGTTTTGCCGCCCCTTTCAGTTTCTGTCGACGTTATTTCAGGAACGCCTTAAACGCCTGATAGCAGGTGTAAAGGTCAGCCTTCGAAATAAGTTCGTACGGCGCGTGCATCGAAAGCACGGGTACGCCCATATCTACCGTGTCGATATTGAGCTTGGCTATGTACTTTGCTACCGTTCCGCCGCCGCCGAGATCGGTCCTGCCGAGTTCGCCCGCCTGCCATACTACGCCGTCCGCGGCAAACTTTGCCCTGAGCTTACCTACAAACTCCGCCGCCGCGTCGGACGAACCGCTCTTGCCGCCCGCGCCGGTGAATTTGTTCATCGTAACGCCGCACGAGTAAAGCGACGCGTTGTTTTTCTCAAACGCTTGAGCAAACGTCGGATCGAAAGCTGCGGTAACGTCCGCCGACAAGCATTGCGCCTTTGCGCGAAGTTGAGCGGAAGAAACGCCGTAATATACGGCAAGTTCGGTAAGTAAATCGGCAAAAAGCGCGTTTTGCATACCGGTATTACCTTCGCTGCCGATCTCTTCCTTGTCGGCAAGTATTACGACTACGGTATCGTTGCTCTTCTGGTCGAAGAGTGCGCGAAGGGCCGGGTACGAGCATACTTTGTCGTCGTGTCCGTAGCCCGCGATCGACGCGCGGTCGAAGCCTACGTCCTGCGCCTTGTACGCGGGTACTAAGCAAAGTTCCGCGGAAAGGAAATCTTCCTCGATAAAGCCGTATTTGTCGGAAAGCGCCTTGAGAACGTTGAGTTTGATAAGATTGCTCTCGTCCGAGTCGTCGAACGGAATACCGCCGACTACGACGTTAAGATTTTCGGCTTCGATGCCCTTGGCGAGCGTCTTTTCGTTCTGCTCGCGCGAAAGGTGCGGAAGAAGGTCGGTAATATAGAATACGGGATCGCCCGCGTCTTCGCCGACGTTGACGTCGATCTCCTCGCCGTCCTTACGGACCACTACGCCGTGAAGGGCAAGCGGTATGGTCGTCCATTGATATTTTTTGATACCGCCGTAATAGTGCGTCTTGAAATACGCGATCTCGCCGTCTTCGTAAAGCGGATTCTGCTTGACGTCGAGGCGCGGCGAATCGATATGAGAAGCCACTATCTTGACGATCGAATCCTTGTCGCCGATCTTAAACGCGAAGAAATTTTTCTTGCGGTTGATTATGTATTTTTTGTCTCCTTTTTTAAGCGTTTCGCCCCATACGTATTCCTTATAACCGTGTTCGCGGGCAAGTTTTACCGCCGTCCTTACGGCGTCCCGCTCGGTCTTCGAATCGTCCAAAAAAGCCTTGTAGTCTTCGCCGAAAGCACACACTTCGTCCGCGTTAAGCGAAGCGAAAGCGTTGGCCTTGCGGTAAAAAAGTTTGTCTTTGAGTTCTTTTGCCGTCATAATATACTCCTTTTGCGCGTGCGCAATTATTCTTTCCGAAAAATTATATCACTTTCGCTTGGTTTAGTCAAGGGGTACGCGCGCTTTGGCGACATTTTCCGCCAGCGACGCGTCTATGCCGTCGGCTATCGCGAGCGCCGTTTTCTGCCTGTACGCGGAAGTATTCAGGAGCCTGTCTTCGCGTTCGTTGGACATAAACGCGCACTCGACAAGCACGCTCGGATACGGCGAACAACGCAAAATATAATAATCCGCGCTCTTATGTTCTCTGTCGCCGCCTAAAACTTCGCAAAGTTTTTTTTGCATTACGGAAGCGACGCGCTCCGACTCCGCCGCCGAAGGCGCGTAAAAAACCTGCGCTCCGCTCACCATCGGACTCGGATAAAAATTTTGGTGAACGCTTACCACGAGCGACGGCGCCGCTTCTTCTATTATTTCGCGGCGACGATTCATGTCCGATAGCTTTTTACTGCCCGCGCCTTCGTCGTAAAGACCGTTTTCGTCGTTACGCGTCATGATTACTCTGTATCCGCGCTTTTTGAGCACGGTCCGAAGAGCGCGGGAAATATACAGGTTGATATCGCTCTCCTTGTTGCGGGTGTACGTTCCGGTCACGCCGCCGTCCACTCCGCCGTGTCCCGGATCGATCACGACTGTATAACCGTTGAGTAGGGCGGCGTTTTGCGCCCTGATATGCGGCGCGGACACAAGAAAAATAAACGCGAAAAACGCAACGGCTATGACCGCGTAAAAGCACTTTTTGATCGAAAAACGAGGTTTCACGCGCTGAATATCCTCGTTTTGCCTTCCAAAAAGCCCTTAAAGACGCCTGAAAGGTCGGTTTTGCAGACGTTTTCGAACGTGGAAATCAGGTCGTTCGGAGTCGCGTTACGGAACTTAAAGCGCTCGGCGTAGACGGAAAGAGATCTGAAAAACGCGTTGTCGCCGACTGCCTTTCGCACGGCGTCGAACATGAGCGCGCCCTTAAGATAAGTAAGATACGTATAGTCGTACGAGGCGAATTCGTTGAGTTTTTTGTCCATTTTGCCGTCGGACGCGGACACGTCCGAATATACGATATACGCGCTCGTCGCGTCCGCCATGCGCGCCTTGTAAGTCACGCCGTATCCGGGGGTAAATTCGTAAAAAATCGTCGTGCAATACTCCGCCAGACCTTCGTCCATCCACGCGTGACGAATCTCGTCGTTTCCGACTATTCCGTACCACCATTGGTGAGCCGTTTCGTGGATAGTCGCTTCCTTGGTAAGACTTTTGCCGAGCGAATCGGAAACGATCGACAAAGTGGGATATTCCATGCCGCCGTAGAGAAACGGCGCTTCGACGACGGTATACGTCGAGTACGGATAAGCGCCGAATCTGCGCGAGAAAAACCCGAGAGAATCCGCCGCCGCTCGGACCGTTCCTTCGTGATCGCTGTCTTTGCGATAATAATACAGGACGTTGACGCCGTTTTCCACGCGCTTGTCGACCTTGAATTCGCCCACGCAAAAAGCAAAATCGCGCGCGCATCGCAACGACGAAAAATACGTCGCGTTTACGCCGTTTTCCACGCGTTTTGCCGTTCCGGACGTCGCCACGACGAGCGTGGACGGCACGGTGACGTTTACCTCGTAATCCGCTACGTCCGAATAGAACGGATCGCCGTTGGAGTAATACGGCGACGTGTCGAACTCGCCGTTTTCGATAACGCAAACTATCGGATACCAGTTTCCGAACGTCGCTACTCCGTCGAATTTGCCGGTACGATGCTTGACGGGCGCAAGTTTAAGCGTATAAGAGACTTGTATCTCAGCGCGTTCGCCGGGATCTATCTCCTTGAGAAGCGGAACGATAAGAATATCTTCGTCTTCGCCGCTTATTTCAAAATCCGTTTTTACGCCGTGAACGCGCGTTTCGTTTATACGGATATCTCCGTAACCCACGCCGCCGGGGTATGCGAGAGCCGTGTACGATTCGTCGATCGGAGAGAATTGCGCGCCTTTGCGGTACGCCGCGGGATATAAGTGAAAATACAATTCGTCAAGAACGACGTCCGACGAATTGCAATAGTCCAGCGTCATATCCGCCTCGAGCGTTACGTCGCCGTCATAGCGCGCGTCGATAACGTATTTGCTTCGCTCTTCGCTTTTGTTCCGAGCGCACGAGATCGGCAAAAAAGCCGAAAATGCCAGAACAGCGACTAAAATTATCTTGATTATTCTTTTCATACTCGCTCCTTTTTCGCTTAAAAGATATGCCGGAAAAAGATATTATATGAAAAGAAATCCCCCTTTCGGGGGAAAATCAAAGACGTATTGTTTCGTCGGCTATCGACATGACGGAATCGGAGTGAGTGACGAAAAGACAAGTAAGGGACGAGGCCTTGAGAGAAGTCAGCACGGCTTTTTCGGTCTCTTCGTCGAGAGCGGAAGTCGCCTCGTCGAGAATAAGGACCTTTTTGCCCGAAAGGAGCGCGCGGGCTATGCAAAGGCGCTGGATCTGACCTTCGCTCAGTCCCGCTCCGCGCTCGCCGACTTTTGCGTTAAGTCCGCCGTCAAGCGAGTAAACGAATTCGGCGGCGCAAGCGGTCAAGGCGCTTTTTACTTTCTCTTCGGTGATCCCGTCGGGAGCGAAAACCGTGACGTTATCGAGTATGGTACCGGAAAAAAGCGCGTTGTTTTGCGCGACCAACGCATAATCGCCAAAGCCCTCGACTCCGTTCTTTTCCGCGGTTATTTCGCCTTTGTCCGGCTCGATAAGCCCGCAGATCGCCTTGATCAGAGTCGTTTTGCCGCTTCCCGTTTCTCCGCTCACGGCTAAAAATTTACCGCGCGGAAGGTCGAACGACACGCCGTCTATCACCTTTTTGGCTTCGTACGAAACGCTCAGATCCTTTACTCTTATCAGATCGGGATCGTCGATGAGCCTGCGGCTCGGCGACGAGGTTTGCTCCCCTATCGCTTCGGTTATGCGGGACGCGCACGCACGGCGCGAAAAACTTGCCGGAATAAGCGCGGAAAGCGTGGAAAGCGGACCGTCAAACTGTCTTACGAGCAAGACCGCCGCAACCGTTTCGCCTGCGCCCAAAGAACCTTTTTGCATAGCTAAAACGCACCAAACGAGCGCGAAAATCAGCCCCGCCGCCTCTAAAACCCGATATAGCGCGCTAAAACCCGCGCTCAGGCGCGCAAATCTTATTCTCTCGCGCTTATAGCCGTCGTTCTCGGACCTCGCTTTTTCTTCGAATATTCCTTCGCCGCGATACGACTTGACTATTATCGACAAAGATAATGTTTCCTGCATAAACGCCCTGCTCTTTGCGTCGGCGGCGTTTACGCGCTTGTTGGCTTCTTTTATCGTCTTGCGAAAAAGCGCGCCCGACAGCGCGAAAAGAACGACAGCGCTAAGCGATATCGCCGCAAGCAGCGGATCGATAAGAAACAGCGCCGCGGCTAAGGCGACGAACTGAACGACGAGAGCGCACAGCGCCGGAGCGAAAGTCGACGAGACCGCCGCTATTTCGCGTACGTCGCGGGTAAGAAAAGTAACGAATTCCTGCGAATGCTTTTTCGTCAGCGACGAGTAATCGAGCCTTAAAAAATCCCCGAAAGCGTCGGATTTGAGGTCTTTTTCCATAATCGCTTCCGTCTTGCGCGACAAATACGAATACGCCGTGCGGAAAATCACGCGCGCCGCCGCGAATCCTGCCACAACGGCTATTGCCGCCGCTACGTTATACGCTTCCGACGCGGGGAAAAGATATTTTACCGCGTAAGCAAAACCCACGCCGAAAAGCACGGACAGCGACGAAAGCGCGCACAGTAAAATCAGCGTGCCGCGATAAGGCGCGAGCGCGCGACGCAAATATAACTTTTCTCGCTTATCTTTCATAGATTCTCCGGCTTTGTTTCGTCGTTTCCTTCGCTCAAGGCTTTGTCGTCGTTTTTTTCCTCGCGCTTACCGCCTGTATTGCGCTTTAGCGCGGATCCGAGAAAAGCGGCGAGAGTTTTGCCGTAAAAAATCACGATCAGCGCTACTGCCGCCGCCGCGAAAGCGGCAAACTGCGCCCACAGCCACGGGAGCGCGGTCGCGCCGTAAAACAACGCCATGACGAGCGCGGCGAAAATGAAATTTTTGAGCCACTTGACGGGGACTTTGCGGCTTAAGAATAATTGCGCGACGAAATACCATACCAAAACGGTAACGATAGAGGCTACCGATATGGAAACCGGCGTGCGAAATATCAGATACGCCACGGTATTGGATCCGACGGCGAACGCGAATACCGCGAGAACGCGCCAAAAATAACTTTTGATGAGTCCGAAAGACTTGTAATAATTGAGCATCACTACGCTGATTTGCGTTGTCAGGACGAGTCCGGGCAGTATCACGCGGAAAATTTCGAGCGCGCCGCTAAACTTGTCGAGCCAATGGTTTACGATAAGCGTGAGCGGGAAAAACGCGATAAGCCCGAGCGCCGCCACACACAGCATGATCGCCGAAAATTCGCCGTAACGCGAGATAAGTTCGTCTTCTTTCGCCGTCTTGATAATAGGATACATGACCGTCGCGACCGACGAGATCGTAGTGGTGAGAAGCGTGAGCATATTATACGCGAAAGCGTATACCGAATACACGTCGGTACTGAATAGTATCTGCACGAACTGCCGGTCGATGGTAAGCACGAGCGAGGCGACGAAATTCGATATCATAAGTACGGCGCCTACTTTGTAAATATTGATTATTTCGCGTTTTTTTTCGGCAAACGACGCGCTTTTGCCAAAGCAAATCGCGCGGTATGTAATAAGATACCACGCCGCCGACAAGAGATTGATAGCCGTGAAAACGTACACGTAAACGCGGTACGGAAGCACTTCGTACACGCCGGATTTATACATAATATACAGAGCCGTAACCGCCGCAATGTTCGCGAACGCGCGGACGGAATTGACTATCGAATACTCCTTGAAGCGCATCGTGACCTGCGAAATAAACTGGAAATACCACACGAGATTGGACAGCAGGCAGTTAATTCCCACGAAAAGTATGATAAACGAGTACGTTTTGCTCGTCCCCGTCAAAATCAGCGCGACGGAAGTGAAGATTACGAGCAAAAAACATTGCGTAAAAAACAGAGTTTTGAAAAACAGTCTGAAGTCGCCGCGGTCTAAGTCGTCGTATTTTTTGCCCGCGTACAGCAAATACACTCCGTCCGAAAAGCCGAAGTGAAAAAGTCCCACGTACGTGATATACAGCGTAAAAGTCTTGTAGTATCCGTAGTCGGTAACGCCGAGGATCTTGGGAAGGAAAAACCCGAGCATTATCCCCGACAGCAACGTCATTACGTTACCGAGGGCGACGATTATGATGTTTTTGAGTGTTTTTTTGCCGTCCATCGTATTATTTTTGAGTGAGTTTCATTAGTCCTTTTTCGTTTTTTTCGCGCAGAATAAAGCGAATAATAAACCATATAAGCGCCGCTTCGACAACAAAATTAAGGCTGAATACCGTACGGAAAAGATACCCGTCGAAGCAGTCGAGCAAAAACGTATACGCAAGCATCGCGTACAAAATCAGCGCAAAATCGTATTTTTGCGAATTCTTGTAGGTCGCTTTGTAATACAAGTACATCGAAAGCGCGCCGAACAGTATACCGAAAAGCACGACGCCGACGAAGGAAAACGACTTAAAGTAATCCATTACTCCGCCGTATACATTACCCATAGACACGCCGCTTATCGTAACGAATTCGTTGTGTATAACGCCTATTTCGTATAAGCCGAATTTTTCGAGTAATGACGATATGCCGTAAAAAATACGGTCGGGATTGAACGTCGGACCGGTAAAACGGCGCATAAAGTAATCGAGAGAGATTATCGACTTACCGAAATAATGCCCGATATACAGGAAAACCGACTGGTTTTGCCCTCTTCCGACAATGCCGCGCGAGAGCGAAAACAACGCAAGCCCTCCTACTCCCAGCGCCACCACGAGCAGAAGCGTGCGAAAAGTGATTTTTCGCTCGAGTCTTTTGTAAAAGAAAATGATCGCGAAAAAGACGATATAAATGACAAACTGAAAGCGCGCGCCGGTAAGCAACTGTATAACCGCGCTCGGAAGTATCTGAAGCGCAGTAAAACAAAAATTCTTAAAACTGAATTTACTGCTCGCCGCCATATAATAGAGCGCGACGAACGATATCGCGGTAGTAACCTTGATAAGTTGTTCGGTAACGAAAGATAAAGAAATATTGCCTTCGTACGAACTGCGCACGCGATAACGGTTTATCGTTTCGCCTATATGCGCGATTGATATTCCGCCGACTACCTTGTTGTAATCGTATAAGAATATGAGAAAAATTACAATCTGAAACGCCAAAAGCCACAAAAACTGACTTTTGGATAGCTTTAGCTCGTATTTTCGGGTTTCGTACTTTCTTTCGGGCGCTTTTCGCATCGCTACTCCGGTAAGTATCGCGCCGGAAGTAATCGAAAGAGTGAGAACGATATATATCCAGTACGTAAGCTCGCTGACCGCGTAGCCGTAATACGCCTGCATATAAAAAGACAGCGAAACGGCAAGCGCGTACCCCGCGAACGTCATCATGGGCGGAGAATATATCTTGCGGTCGGTAAAAAACCACACCAAAAAAGCGCAAAGCACGAAAGTAAGTATCAGAAGTATAGCGACGAGTTTGTTCACTTGAGCGTCCTCCTCGCTTTTACTTTGTACAAAAAGGCGAAAAGACGGGATAAATTAACGCCGTAATTTACCCTCAAAGCGCCCACCTTGCATACCGACTTCTTGTACGCCTTAAGGCGCGAAACGCCTTTGCCGCGGATCGCGATAAGAGTGCGCCTGGAAAAATCGGAAAACTCAAGCGGCGCGATCTTACGTAAAAACGCGGTCGGAAAATCGTAAAACGCGTCGAAGAAAAAATCGGGGTTTACTTTTCCGAAGTCGTCCGAAAAAGGAACGAGCGCTTGGGTAAAGTCGAGCGCGCCTTGCTGAATACGCGCTATTTGCTCCTGCACTTCGCTCTCGTCGTCAAAAACCGGCGAAACCTTACCGTCCTTGTCTTCGTAGCAAAGCACCGAACCGTGAGGCGCGGAAAACAGCAACTCGGTAAACGCGTTGTAAAAATGCTCGATATAGAAATTTTTTAAGTTTCCTTTTACGTCGAAAGCGTAACCGAAGCGGTCGTCCTTATTAGAAAGAATACCCAAATACGCGCCCTTAAGATCAACATCGGGAAACAGCCTTGCAATAGCGTTTTGCATATTGCCGAACCACCCGATGTCGACTACGCCGACCTTTTTCGCTCCGCCGCCGACAGTTGAAAAATAACGCGAAAGAAGCGTCCTTTGCTCCGCGGCTTTTCGCTCGAAAACCGGGCGGATACTTTCCTCGTAAAACGCCTTGAAGTCGGCGTTTTTCTTAAACTCGTCAAGCGGATATTCGCGACAAAGATCGAAACGACGCGAAATCAGAAGTTTTTTCGTTTCGTCGGAGCAAGTATTGGTTTTGCTCAAAAATTCGAGCCACGAAGCGCGCGAACCCACGAATAACGCGTCGATTATCTCCTCGAATTCGCCGCCGAGCGACGGATTGATGAGGGCGCGGCGTGAAGCGTATAAATATACGGTTTTTTCGCCGGGGTAAAGGGCGTCAAAAACTTTTTTGACTATATACCCGTCGCGTGAGAGAAACAATATTACGTCGCGATCGGTAAACTTCTCCTTGATAAAGCGCGCAAATCCGGCAAGCAGCGGTCCGAAATACGAGTAGCCGAAGTCGTAAAGCACGTCGCCGCTTTTTTGCTCCGCTACCGCCCTGACTATCGGATCGCTTACGGGCGGACAATTCTTCCTGCGCTCCGAAAAATACGAATTTATGCCCTCTCGCGCGGGCATTTCGTAATCGGACTTGCGGTTGTCGCCTACGTGGAGGATCTTTTTGCCGGCAAAGTCGGACTTCAGGAGTTTGTAAAGCGTGCCCGTCCACTTGGACGCTTTTCTGTCTCCGCTCACGTAAACCGCGTCGAAATCGTACTTAAGATCGTGCATTACCGAGCTTAAAAACTCTTCGCTGTGATACATATCGGAGGTAAGGATCACGGTTTTGCCTCTGCTTTTCGCGTAATCGTAATACTTCCTGCCGCTCTCTAAAACCCCGATATATCTGCGCTCGGCGCATTTCTCCGCCTCTTGTAAAAATTCGCGTTCGCTTTCGGAGTAGCCGAAGCGCGCCAGAGACTCGTAAATTTCGGAAAACGTGGGCTGCTTCGCGCCTTCTTCGGTGTACAGTCTGCGCTCGGCGGCTATCCGGTCGTCGTGAAAACTCTTAGCTAAACCGAACTTTTCGTTAAACTCGCGCTCGACAACGTAAAAAAGATCCTTCGGCGAAAAAACGAAACGCTTGACCAGCGTATCGAACATATCGAAAGATATTACGTCGTTATTGTCGATGAGTGTAAAAAGTTCGTCCATATTGCCGCCTTAATTGCTTTTTTGCTTCTTTCTGCGAAGTTTCCCCGCGAAATAATACGGTAAAAACCACTTGATCTTTGCGCACCGAACAAGGAATTTTTTGAGAAATCCGAGTTTTTTTCCGTTTCCGCTTTTCAGCGCTTCCGTTATCGAGGGCTCCTTCAAAAATTCGGCAAAACCGCGCTTTCTTTCGCCGTACTTCGCCTTGTAAGAAGGATTGAAATATCCGCTCACTCCCGTAGTCACTATTACGTGCAAAAGCCGGGTGTTTACGGCGCTCGTTATTTCCTGCTCGGGGTAACTGTTTTTGATATATTCAAAGCACTTCAGTATCAGTTCGTCGTTAGTCTTGTCGTGCGTGTGCGTAATAGACGAAGCGTTGTAGACGTAATTGTACGAACACTTGCGGATATAATATGCGCTCTCAAGTTCGGAAAAAAGCGCCATATTGAACACAAAGCCCTCCGCTCCCTGCCTGAGCACTTCGTTGTGAATAATATTGCGCTCAAGAAGGAATTCGCGGTCGATAAGCTTGGCGAACGCCTGCGATATATGCGAGTCGAAATCGAGGACGGCAAGCCTTAAATCCTTTACTTCGTCGCCGTCAAACGCTCTGTCTTCGTCAAAGGAATGATATTCCCTACTGTTGTCGCCGTACGTTATGCGGTAGTCGAAAAACACCGCCTGCACGCCTTTTTCCTTAGCCTTTTTGTACGCCGTTTCCAACGCGTCTTCGTCGAGATAGTCGTCGCCGTCGAGAAAAGTGATATATTCGCCGCTTGCCGCGTAAAAAGCCGTGTTTCTCGCGCCGGATAAACCTTTGTTGGGCTGGTGTATGACTTTTACTTGGGGATTGTCGGCGAATTCGTCGCAAATCTCAGCCGTTTCTTCCTTCGAGCCGTCGTCGACGACGATTATTTCAACGCCGTCGAGAGTCTGGGCAAGACACGACGAAACGCAGCGGCGAAGAAGAGTTTCTTCGACGTTGTAAACAGGTATAAGAATGCTGACCGTAGGACTGTACAAAACTTGCTCCTTTATTTCGATTTGCCCATTTTGCGGGATTTGAGTTTAGAGTATAAACGCGTTTTGATAAGTATGACTTTGCCGATATGCTTGATCTTGCCTTTTATTCCCGCTTTTCCGTATTTGCGGAAGAGTTTGCGCGGCTCGATCTTGCCTAAATCCCGCATAAACGCGCCTCGCACGGGACTTATGGGCGAGGAAAAGAAATATTCGCGCGACTTGCGAAGCGCTTTTTCCGTATCGACTTCGATAAAGCGAAGATATTTTTTTGCCGCTTCGAACAGTTCCGCGCCGCGCGCGGAGTTTACCAAAACTTTTCCCGCGCCGCGGTTGTCGTCAAAGCCCTTGTCGAAGTCAAGCGCGTCGAAACAGTCCCAAACGGTAACCGAACTTAAGCGCCGGGAATTTTTGAACCTGCACGCCGCGCACGAAAGCCGCGTAGACACTCCCCCGAGAAACAACCTCAGATACGCGTCGCTCTCCGCTCCGCCGTGATAAACGACTTTGCCGCCGCGTGAGAGAGAAAGATTAGAGTAATCGTAGCCGTAAAAGCTCTTGTTGCGGAATTTCACTTCGTCGATTTTGCCGAATTTTTCGTCGTTAAGCTTGCCGTACTCGCTTAAAACCGCCGGAGATACCGCCGCTCTGCATACGAAGTCGAGAGTATATAATCCGTCGTAATCTCTGCCTAAATACCCGTACAAGCCGGCTACCTGGCAAGGAGTCCCGGTAAATAAAACGATTTTGCCTTCTTCGAGCGAGGCTTTTACTTCGCGAAATATCGGACCCGTACGCGACTGGACGTATTTTGAACCGCGAAGCGCCGCGAGTCCTTCCTTGTCGGTCACCTTGACGTGTACGACTTGTCCGCCCGAAAGCGCCGCGCCGAACACGACTCCGCCTCTACTCAGTATCGCTTCGGCAAAAGCCGAAAAAGCGCCGCCGGAAGTGGACGCGGCGAGGGTCTTTTCGTCGGTATTCCGCACTACGTAAGCCGATTTTTCGTACTCTTCCGTTTTGCGCGCGGTAAGCACGGGGCAGGCGCGGACGCATTTGCCGCATTTTACGCACGATTGAAAATCGATAACGGGGCGCAAAAATCCTTCGCCGTCCGCCTTCATCTCCACGGCATTACGCGGACAGGCGTTTTCGCACGCGCCGCAACCGCAACACTCGTCGCCATTGAGATCGGCGACAGTTACGGCGGGAGTTTTTACATAATCCAAAGAATCGAGGAAAAATTTCGCGGAATTTTTGCGCGCGGAATCTATACGCAACGATATTTTTTCGAAATCTATGGGCGCGGCGAGGGCTTTTTCGACGTCTTCTTCGCCGTTAAACAGTCTTTCCGTCGCGCTCATTTCGCCTAAAAGCGAATAAATACGCGAATTCGTCGAGGTCCTGGCCTTGTTCGAAAAGCGCTCGAAGGTAAAAAATTTACGCCTGAAGATCAACGAGAACACCGTGCCGTGAAAAGAATCCGTGCAGACGTATTCCGCGTCGCGGATTAGCGATAGCCACTCGGCGGGACCTACGTCGTACGGACAATAGTCGGCCGACTTATCGGCGACGGGATTATACACGTCGCAGTTATTTATCGATACGATCTTACAACCGGTCTTTGCCGCGAGCCGCTTCGCGAATTCAAAATGCGCGCGGTTTTTGCCTAAAAAATAACAAAAAACGTATTTTTCTTTGTACTTGCGTCCTTTCGCCGCCACGTCGTTCCATTCGTCGGCGCTAAGCAGCATCGTGGGATCGCATACCTTGGTTGCCGGAAGCGAAAATTCGTCTTCGATAAGTCCGACGGCGTTGTTTTCGCGCACCGAGATCACGTCGAGCTTACGCAAAAAATCGGCGTAAAGTGTCTTATACGCGGGGGAAACGTACGAAAAGCCGAAACTCGTCGCGTACGAAACGCGTTTTACCCCTTCCGCCGCCCATCCGAGCGTATAGTAGCCGGATACGACGTTGACCGGGAGCCAAAGTTGGTCGGAGCCTACGACTACGGAAGAATACCCCGCCGAATACGCGGAAAGTTCGGCATACGAATTAAAGTTGCGCGACAGCCTGAAATTGCGCTCGAATCTTCTGAAATATTCGTCGCGGAGAGCAAGATTTTTCTTGAGTTTACGGTTTAGTTTTCTCTTTAGCCGCAAGCGGACCATGCCGAATTTTTCTTTGATAAAGCGAAAATTAAGCGCGTTTTTGAGATAAAAACGCCGTTTGCCCTTTGTAAAATCGGTAAGCGTGCTTACGTTGACGGTCTCGCACTCGACATCGGATAAATCAAGAAATCTCTGCGTTGCGTACGCTTGCAAGGCAGAACCGTAATTATGCTTGAAATAACAGGTGACGAGACCGACTTTTTTCATTTTTGCTTTCTTTTCCTTTTCTTCTTGGGCGGAAGCGCCGCCAAATATTCGTCGTAAAGCGCCGTGAGCTTGCCCGCCTCGACGGATATATCGTACTTGGAGCCCACAAAATCCTCGTACGCCGTGGCGCGCGTATCGTCATCCGTGGCGCAAATATGCTCCACCCACTCCGTCCTGCGGTGATTAAGCGGTAATCTTTCCGCAAATTCCTTGATGACGGCCTCGTCAGGCACCATAGTCGATCCGATACATTTCAGACCGCCTACCTGCGCCTCGAGAAAAGTCATGCCGAATCCCTCGTAAAGCGATGGAAATACGAAGCAATCCATCGCCGCCAGATACCTCTCTGTGTGCTTGTGAACGCCGGCGAATATCACTCTGTCGCCGAGCGCGTAACGTCTGACGCGGGCGCGGAGTTTGTTGTGAAGCGGTCCGTCGCCTACAAACATCAAAGCGGCGTCGGGATTTGTCTTGAGGTATTCGTTGAAGATGTCGATAAGGAACAACTGGTTTTTCTGCGTGACGAATCTGCCTATCGTGCCGACTACGAATTTGTCGTCAATATCGTACTGGGTGCGGATCTCTTCGCGCCACACCGGCGAAAACTTAAAGCGTTCGAGATCGATGGCGTTGTTTATGATAGTAACTTTGCCCGCGTCGAAAGCTTTGTTACCGAAAAGCCATCTGCCCGCGTACTCGGAGCACGCGAAATAATGCGTTGCGTACTTGCGCGAAAACGGTCGAAGAAGATTTTTGATAAAATTGCGCTTGTGCTCGCGTTTGTTGGACGTGGAGTGCGAGTGCGCTATGCGGATGGGAACGCCCGCTTTTTTAGCCGCCTTGAGCGTAAATACGCTCAGCGAGTTCATGTTGGAGTGGACGATATCGTACTTGCCCTTCTCAAAAAGTCTGCGAAGGACCTTCATGTACTTAAACACGTTGGTGTAATGAGGGATAATTATAACTCTTCCGCCCAGTTTACGGATCTTGTCTTTATTGATGATGCGCGAAGTGTTTTCGACAAAGAAATCGAATTGATATTTCGTGCGGTCGATATGCAAATAATAATTCATTATGCACGACTCAACTCCGCCTTCGCAAACCGGACCGACTATCTGCGCGATACGAATCGGTTTCTTGTCCATATTATTCCGCCCCCTTCTTGCCAAGTACTACTCCGACCGTCATAAACATAAGTTTGAGGTCGTAAAAAAGCGACTGTTTGTTGGCGATATAGTCAAGATCCATATCTATTCGCTGCTCGAAAGTCGTAGTACCTCTTCCGCGCACCTGCCACTCTCCCGTAAGACCTTGCGGAACAAGCAGTCTTTGTTTGTCTCTTTCCGTGTACAGAGCATATTCGCGAAGATCTCCCGGGCGCGGTCCCACAAAACTCATGCTGCCGACGAAAATATTGAAAAGTTGCGGGAGTTCGTCGATGGACGTACGGCGAATAAACCTTCCGAAAGGCGTGATCCTGGGATCGTCTTTCATCTTAAACGCCACTCCGCCTTCGATCTCGTTGTACTTGAGAAGCTCCTCAAGTCTTTCGTCCGCGTCTTTGTACATACTGCGGAACTTGAGACACTTGAAGACCTTACCGTTTTTGCCGACGCGTTTGTGTGCGTAAAACATCGGGCCTTTGCTCGTACAAACGACGATAAGTCCGATAATAAGCATAAAAAGCGACAATAAAATAATAGCGACAAACGAAAAAATCAAGTCGAATAAACGCTTGAAAAATAAATACGCTTTGCCGCCTTTAGGCTTCAGCGGTTTTTCGTTTCTCTCCGGCACGGCGTTGTCGCTTGCCGAAGAGTTTTCGTTTGAGGTAATAGTGATGTTTTGCGTCCGAGACAAAATTAACTCCTTGTTTCTTTAGTTATTATTCGCCCTTTTCAGCCCGATTTCGTCATATAATTCGGCAAGAGCGCGAATACTCTCATCGTTAGTTTGCGCATTAAGCGCCATTTCTTGACGAATACGCTTATTTTTTGACGGCTTAAAAGCCGAAAAAGCGCGAACCGTCCAGAATACGGGCAGCAAATACGGGTGTTTGCTAAGTACGGGATAACGGCTCGCCATCTGCGAAAAAGGCGGAAACAGCCTGTTTTTCGCATAGCCGTCGCCGTGAGCGACTTTGCGCGATAAGACGTAATTTTTCAGCGTGCCGTACCTGCCGGATCCGAGTATGAAATCCGAAAGCTTTTCGTTTCCGTCTTCGCCGTTTTCCCACTTTTTGACAAGCGAGAAAATCGAATCCTTGAATTCTTTGAGATCGTAGCGCGCGAGTATTTCGTCGAGTTTCGCTCCGTCGTAGTCGAGATACCTGTCGATCACAGCGAAGTCGAGCAGAAATTTTACGCCCGCGCCTCCGTGAAAGAAATGCTTGGCAAGATGCAATACTTCGTGCGCGACGAAATATTCCGCCGTCGGCTCTCTCGTCCCGTTTTCCCGTACCGACGAGTCGAAGAATTCGCCCGCAAAACCTTCCGCGTCGATCCCGTCGTCCTTCTCCGCGAGATCGAAATGAAGTTCGCACTCCGCGCCGTTTTCCGCGTCCTCGTACGAGTCGTGATAGTCGTATCTTTTCGTGCGCTTAAAACCCGCTTTGATCAAGGCTTTACCGCCTTTTTTGCGTTCGGTCGGGCGCACAAGCACGTCGACGTCGCAACTAAGGCGCATAAACGCCTGCGGATAAAGGCGCCTGAGCAGCGCGCCCTTGAGCGGAACGAATTCTATCCCCGCACGCTCAAGCGCGGCGAACGCCTTGGCCATAACCTTTTCGATAGTTACAGTGCGAGATACGGCGCGCTCGTAATCGGCGCGATACTCTTCCGCCTCCTCCGTTCCTTTGAGCGCCAAGTAAACCAAATGCCCAAGCTCGTGCGAAGAGGAAAGTTTGCGTATCGCTTCGGCGTTTTCGCGTGCCGCCGCTATCGCCTCGACAGGCGGCAAAGAGGAACAAACCGCGGAAAAAACGAGCGAAATAAACGCTTTTGAGGCGTTCATTATCTGGATTTACGAACTTTTCCGCCGGTAAGAAGGATCATTTTCTCGGCGCCGAGCGAGAAATCGTCCGCCTCGACCGTGAGAGCTTTGTCGAGTTTGCCGCGCGCGAGAACTTTGACGTAAGTCGTCTTCTTGCCTACGCCGGGAACGCGTTTTTTGAGTTCGTCGAGCGTTACGGTTTCGCCGTTCGTGAAATACTTGGAAAGCGTGTCGGTGTTGACTACGACGGACTTGCTCTTGTTCGCTTTGCGATCCATAATCTCGACGAGAATTTCGGCTTGTTTGTCCGTCATGAGCGAATCGACGTCGGAAGCCGAAACCTCTTCGACGATAACGGGAGATTCGGTCTGTGCGATCTCCTCTTCCGGTTCGGGCTCTTGTTCGGGCTCTTGGGGTTGTTCCTCGGTCGTCGGTTCTTCCTGCTCTTGCGCGGGAGTTTCTTCGGCGGGTTGCTCTTGCGCGGGCTGTTCTTCGGCTTCTGCCGGGGTTTCTTCCGTCGCTTCTGCCGGGGTTTCTTCCGTCGCTTCTTCACTCTCGTCTTCCGCGGTTTCGCCGGGATAAATCACCTTGATAAGTTTCCTTTCGATAAGCGGCTCGTTGGGCTCGTAGGGATATTGA
>CACZPH010000147.1 GCA_902783025.1 uncultured Eubacteriales bacterium
ACCCGCGAAAATTACTTCGAATTAACTTTTCTTGTATTCCGCCCGCAAAAATCTCTTCGATTTATTTTAACGAAAAACCGATGTAGCAAAACGCCGGTTTTTTTCATTATTCCTTGTATTATCTCTTATTATTCTTGTCATTTAGAGCGTAGCGAAGAATTTTCGGACTTAAACTACTGCATTGCCGCTAAAGTTAGCCGTAGCGGAATTCTTACCATACCTTTCAGCCGGTCAGCGGCGACTCGTCGCATTTTGCGTAAGCAAAAATTCATCGAGGCTTCAGCCTCCGCCTCGCCGTGTTTTATCCGCTTTATTCCCCGTCGAAAACGTCGTCGACTATCTTTAAGGCCCTTATTACGCCGTTTTCGTCCGGAAACTCCGCGCTCGTATGCGCTCCCGGCAAAACTATAAAGTCGTGCTTTATTCCGTACGACTCGAGCGCGTCGTGGAGCATTTCGTTTTGCGCTTTTCTGCCCTTGATGTCGCCTTTGTACGTGATGAGCGTAAGGCGCGTGTTTACTTTGCCCGAGCCGAGAAAGAAAACCGGAGCCGCCTCGTCCACGCGGATAGCGAAGGTTTTTTCGCCGCGCTCGCGCAAAACGTTGTAGTGTACGGTGGGTTGACAGCTGTCTATACAGAAGGCGAAGAAGTCCGAATTGTGCAAGCCGTAGCGCGCCAGATACCTTTCGTCAAGCACGTTCATAATAGCGATATACGCGCCCGCCGAACAGCCGAAAACGCAATACGTATCGCCCAAACCGTACTTTTTGCCGTTGTTTTTGACGTAGCTCAGCGCACGCGCGCCGTCCTCGATAAACTGCGGAAAAGCCGCCTTTGGATACATACGGTAATCGATCGAAACGACGGAGTATTTTTCGAGCAGTTTTTCGGTAAAGGGAAACAATTTTTTGTCGCCGCCCTCTAATCCCCCGCCGTGAATATAAATCACGGTTTTGTCGGAGCGCTCGTTTACGAAAATATCGAGCAGGTTTTCGTCAAAATCGCCGTACTTGACGTTTTCGTACTTTTTCATTTTTTTTCTCCTTCGCTGAAAATATTATCGATTATCGCTTGTTTCGGGGACTTTTGGCTTTTTGTCGTTTTTTCTTCTTCGAGGCGCTTTAGGGTTTTATAACTTATCGTAGAGCCCTTTTCGGTGCGCGTCTTGTATTTTTCCTCGGTTTTGGGCGGGACTTTTCTGACGTCTTCGCGGGGTTTTTTTGCGTAAATATCTTTCTCAAAGTCGGCTATATTGCCGTATCTGTCGCTTGCGAGCACCGCCATGGCCTTAAGGAGCGCTTTTTCCTGGTGCGGCAAAATATCCGAGCCGAGTTTCGACGGCGGAATAAGCGTGTCTTCGTACAGCCTTTGTACGCTTTCGGGCGGCAGAGTACAGGTAAGACAATAATAAATCGTCACCGCGAGCGCGTAAATATCCGACCACGGTCCCTGGATCCCGCTCAGCCTGTATTGTTCCTCGGGCGCGAATCCCTGCTTGAGGATCACGGCTTTTTCGTTTTCGTTGCCGTCCGACGGCAGCGACGCGCCGAAATCGATAAGTTTCACTTCGCTTTGCCGCGTAATAAGGATATTGTCCGGCGAAATATCTCTATGGATTATTCCCGCGTTATGCACCGCGCTGAGCGAGCTGATGACGGGGTGCAAAATGGTAAGCACCGTGTCGACGGGAAGCTTGCCTTTTTTCTGTACGTAGCGCTTGAGCGAAACGCCGTCGAGATATTCCATTACGATATACGAAGTATTGTTTTCGCGGAAAAAGTTATAGATAGATACGATGCCTTCGAGGTTTTCGAGCGAAGCGAGGCGTTTTGTTTCCTTGTTGAACCTGTCAAGTCCGCGATAGAACTGTATTTTTTTGTCGCGCATTACGCTGACGTTATTATTGAATTTTACGTTCCTGCTCGCCGCGCCGTCCGGGAAAAATTCCTTGATGGCGACCGGGCGCGAAAAGATAAGGTCGTACGCAAGGTAAGTGATACCGAAGCCGCCTTCGCCGAGCAATTTGGCGATGACGTATTGCTTATGCAGGACCGTGCGCCTCGGCAAAATGTGTTGCGCCACGGTTTCGTCCTCGTCCTTTTTGCCGCATACGGGACAAACCCTGTCGCTCGAAAGAGTAGCGAAGCAATTAAGGCATAGTTGTTTCGGATTAACTTTCTTCACGATCGTTCTCCTTTATCGCGACGACGGCGGTATAGTTGTCGCAACCGTCGCTCGCTCTCATATCGTGGAACGCCTTAAAAGCGGCGATCTTGTCGTACGCCGACGCTTTTGCGGCAAAAACGTCCTCGATCTCGTCGTCAAAGACATATTCCCACAGCCCGTCGGTGCATACCAAAAACCCGTCGCCCGGTTCGAGCGCAAAAAAATCCGTAGTAATATCCGGTTCGCAGTATTGAGCGCCGCCGAGTACCCTGAGCAGTTTATTCTGGTTTTTGTGGTTTCGTATCTGACTGCGCGATATTTCGCCTTTATCCACGGCGACCTGCGCGAGCGAATGATCTTTTGTCGTTTTGTATATTTTCCCGTTTTTTATCTCGTATATTCTCGTGTCGCCCACGTGAGCCATTACCGACGTTTTCCCGTCCGAAACGACCAAGGCGAGCGTAGTGCAGGACGAACTTAAGTACGGATCTGACGATTTTACCTTGTTTATCTTATCGTGAGCGGCTTTTACCGCGTCTTTGACGGATTTTTTGGTAAGGCATTTATCGTCCGAAGAAGCGCTCTCAAACCACGAAATCAGAAAATCGACCGCCGTTTTGCTTGCGATCTCGCTTCCGGCGTAGCTACCGAGCCCGTCGGCAACCGCCACGCAAATTTTTCCGTTTTTTTCGACGAACGCGGCGTAGTCCTGGTTATATTCCCTTCCGCCCTGTTCGCAAAATTTACTTACGTCCATATTTTGCGCTTTTCCGTTTTTTTACTCAAAGCGCGCGAAAGTTCGCGCGCAAAAAGTCATTTCGTCACTTTTTCAAAGTCGTCCTTGCCGTGTTTGCAGATAGGACAAACAAACTCGTCGGGCAGGTTTTCGCCCTCGTATTCGTAGCCGCATATCTTGCAACGCCAAACGGTTTTGCCGCTCGCGTTTTGTTGCGGTTTCGGCTTGATCTCGCTAAGGTAGTAAGCGTAGGTGCAGGACGGAGCTTTGCTCATATTCCAGCCGTCCGTCACGTCCGCGATAAACATCGTGTGCGTGCCCAGATCGTAAGAAGCGACGACGCGGGCGCAAAGTACCGCGTTTACGCCTTTCGTGATATACGTAACGCCGTTTTCCGCCCTTTCGTACTCGTACAGCCCCTCAAATTTATCCACTTCTCGTCCGCTGTGAAATCCGAAGCGTTCAAAGAGTCCGAAGTCCGCTTTTTGCGAAATGACCGAAACGTTAAAAACTCCGGTCTTTACTATCATGTCGTGCGTAAAATTCGCCTTGTTTACCGTCAGCGAAATGCGGTTTGGCGTGCTTGTTACCTGTCCTACCGTATTCGTAATACAGCCGTTATCGACTTTTCCGTCGCGCGCGGTGACTACGAAGAGGCCGTAGGTAAGGGTGTACATTGCCGTCTTCTCCATATTTTCTCCTTCACGAACCCGATACGCTTCGCGATAGTGCGTTCCTTGTCGTCGGTCGGCGGGTTACGTACGTTTTGTACGCGCCCCTTGACCGCCGCCAAGCGCCTGCTCTTGCTCGCGTCTCGTGTCCGTTTGTTTTGTTCTCCGCCTTCTTGCGGCGCATCTCATCGTTAGGCGCGCTCTTGCTCGCTCACGTACGTCTTGTACGCTCGCATCTCTCGACCGCGTCTGCCTCGACCTGCTTGCAATAAGCCGCCGACGGTTTCCCTGATCGGGCTATAGTGTTGTTCCTAACCCGAAAATTCCTTGATCCGGATTTGTTGCGATTTTGCGCCTGCTCTTGTTTTTTCTCGTGCCCGTTTGCTTTGTTCGCCGCCTCCTTGCGGCGCATCTCATCGTTAGGCGCGCTCTTGCTCGCTCACGTACGTAGCGCTTCTTATCTGTTGATGTTCTGGTTTCTGTCGGGGCCCACGCCGATCATTTTGATCGGGCATTCGATTTCCTTTTCGAGGAAAAGAATGTAGTTACGCGCGTTTTCGGGCAAATCCTCGAATTTCTTGCAGCCCGACAAATCGCCGTCCCAGCCGGGCAGTTCCGTGTAAATCGGCTTGCAGCCCTCGAGATCGGAGATATCCGCGGGGAAATCGTGCAGTATTTCGCCGTTTTTCTCGTACGCGGTGCATACCTTTACGGTCTTTAGTCCCGACAAAGTGTCGAGCTTATTGATAGCCACGCCGGTAAGGCCGTTTACGCGCACGGCAAACTTAAGAATAAGCGTATCGAACCAGCCGCATCTTCTCGGTCTGCCGGTAACCGTGCCGAATTCGTGGCCGCGGTTACGTATCGTGTCGCCGACCTCGTCGAACAGTTCGGTCGGGAAAGGACCTTTGCCGACTCTCGTGATATAGGACTTAGCCACGCCGATAACCTCGTCGATAAGCGTAGGACCGACGCCCGCGCCGATGCAGAATCCGCCCGCGGTGGGGTGCGACGACGTAACGAAGGGGTATGTGCCGAGATCGACGTCGAGAAGCGTTCCCTGCGCGCCCTCGAAGAGGACTTTTTTGCCACTTTTGATGGCGTTGTAAACGAGCACCGTAGTATCGCAAACGAACGGGGCGAGTTTTTTCGCAAAAGCGGAGTATTCCTTATAGATCTCGTCGAAGTCGAGGGCTTTGCCGCCGTAGAGCTTGACGATAATATCGTTTTTCTCTTTAAGGACGTTTTTCAGTTTTGCGGCAAAAAGTTTCTCGTCGATAAGGTCGCGCATACGGATCCCGACGCGCTCGTCCTTATCCATGTAGCACGGACCTATTCCGTTTTTGGTCGTGCCGATATCGTTGGCGCCGCGGCTTTGTTCGGCGAGCGTGTCGATAGCGATGTGATACGGCATAATAACGTTAGCGCGCGCGTCGATGCGGAGTTTATCCATTTTGATACCGCGTGCGGTAAGCGATTCGATCTCCTTGAGGACCACGCCGGGATGAACGACGCAGCCGCAGCCGATAATGCAATCGGTGTTTTCGTAAAGGATTCCGCTCGGAATAAGGCGGAGTTTATATTCCTGACCGTTATAAACGACGGTATGGCCGGCGTTGGAGCCGCCCTGGGCTCTTACGACCATTTCCGCCTCTTGGGCGAGAATATCGATAGTTTTACCTTTTCCCTCGTCGCCCCATTGAGCGCCGACAAGTGCAACAGTAGACATAAAGTATCTCCTTAAAAATTTTTTACACTTAAGTATATAATATTTTCTTGATTTTGTAAAGCGTAAAACGCTTTTTTGCCGCGTAAAAAAGGAAAAGGGCGCTCGGCTTTACGCTTTGCGCCCGTAAGGAGATAAAAGACGTTGTTACTGAAGACGCGCAAAGTACACGTCCGAGCCGCCGCGAGAGGCGAGCGAAGTGCCTTTTACGTCCATCGAAGTAAAAAACCCGTATCCGCCGGCGTAAACTATCTTGAGTTTGTTTACCGCCGAATCGCAGATCACCCCGCTTAGCCCCGACGGGAAGTGATACATACGCGTTTTGCCGTTTTTGACCAAAGCGAACAGCGCGCCCGCGTCCGAAAAAGCGCAATCCTTTATGTCGTCGGCGCCGTCGAAGTACGGAACGCTTTCGCCCGGTTTTCCGTCGCCGTCCAGCTTAAACAGTCTGTTTACGTCGGATTTTACGAAAGCGAAGTAATTTTTCCCGTCGCCGAAAGCCTTTATATCCGCGACGTTTTCGGCGACGTCCTCGCGCGACGTTTTCGTTTCGCCGGATTTATCTACCGTTATGCGAAACAGCGTGCCGCTTTCCGTAAGCCCGAAAAAAGCGAAACCGTCGCCGTAAGGCACGACGCTTTTTCCGGAGTAGTTTTCTCCGATATTGAAGTATTGCGTATCGGTCGCTCTCGAAGCGGGATAAACGACCGTCACGCCGGTTTTTTCGACGGAGCCGTATTTGGCGTTAAAGAATACGACCGTGCTGTTTGACAGCGGATAGCAGGCGAGTACGCCGAGATTGTAAGGCGAGTAAATCACGCGCTCGTAAACTCTTTCGAGAGTATGCGAGTATTTATACACGGCGAGAACGGTGTCGTAATCTCCCTTATATGTAGCGCACACGATCACGTGGTCGCCGTCCGAGCCGAAATAGCCGATATTTATTTCGGGAAGATTCAGCGCGGCGGAGTGAGTCGGCGTGCCGTCGACGCCTATCGATCTCAGAACGTACCCCTCGTCCGTTTTTACCGCGAGCACAAATCCGTCGAAGCCCGGACAAACGCGTTCGATCATACCGTCGTAAGGCACGGGATCGCCGTTATCCGTTACCATATAACCTTTATCGGAATTAAAAAACGCGTAAGTTTTGCCGCCGAGCGCGTAAGCGTCGACAAACTCGTCGTCGCCGCTTGTTCCGTAATTCTTTTCGAGCGACAGGGACGGAAGCAACGAGTGCGCCGAAGTTTGCGCGCCGACCGGAGCGGAAACGGCGGAATGCGGAGCGAGGGCGTTTACGAAAAGCCCGATAAGCAGCGCCAGCGACAGAGCGGAAAGAAAGAGTACGATCTTAACCCTGTAAACGATACGGTCGTCGCGTTTTTTATCGACCGCGTTTGCGTTGTTTGCGTTTTCGGCATTGTTTTCTTCGACCTGATTATTCATTTTACGGACTTCCTTTTTTTCGGTTTGAGTCCATTGTAGCACGTTTTTCCCGAAAAATGCGTCCGCGGCAAAAATAGTCCTTTTAGCGTTTATTTCGCAGTTTTTCCGCGATAATCGACGCTATTTTTTCGGTCCCGTCGATATTCTGCGCCTTTCTCGCGCGGCTGAACGCTTCGGCGTTTGTCCGTAACGAACCCGCGGCGGCGAAAAAAGTCGTGACGGAAAGATCGTTTTCGTCTATCGTTTCGAGCGCGCCTTTGTCGGAGAAGTATTTCGCGTTTACTATCTGGTCGCCTCTCGAGCCTTTTTTGAGCGGCACGCAAATGCAGTCGAGATCAAGGGCGACGCACTCGAAGAGCGTGTTCGCGCCCGCCCTTGACAAAACGAGCGGTTTGAGCGCGTACAGATCTTCCATATCCGGATAAAAATCCGCGCTTATATACGACGGGGCGAAGACTTTTCGGGTTTCTTTTTTCCCGGTAAGGTGCACGACCTCGAATTTTTCGGTCAGCGCCTTGATGTTTGCGAAAACGAAGTCGTTGAGCGCTTTTGCTCCGAGCGAGCCTCCGGTAACCAGCAAAACGCGCTTTTTCCCCCGCAATCCCAGCGTTCTTTTCGCTTTTTCGCCGTCGCCCAGGTACAATCGCCGTCTGAGCGGAGCGCCTGCGAGCACGGCGTTTTTCGCCTTTACGGTATCGAACGCCGTCAGCAGCACGTCGGCTTTTTTGAGGCACAAACGGTTGGCAAGCCCCAAAGACGAGTCGGATTCGTGAAGGATCAGCGCGGCGGACTTATTCGCGAGACTTAACGGCAGAGCGACGAAGCCGCCTTTCGAGAATATCACGTCGGGCCGGATCTTTGCGAGAAGTTTTTTCGCCGCGGACAGAGAAGCGATAAACCGAAACGGCAGAGCGAGGTTTTTCGGCGTAAAAGAACGCACGAGTTTTACGCAAGGGTATTCGTGATATACGACGTCCGGAAAAGCGTCCGTTACGAGTTTTTTCTCCATGCCGCCCACCGAACCGACGTAATGAACGGAGCAGTAGGGCAAAAAGTACGGAATAAGGGCAAGGTTGGGCGTGACGTGTCCGGCGGTGCCTCCGCCTGTAAAAACGATTTTTCGCATAAAACTCCTTTTTCTCGCCGCGCTCAACCTCTTGACAACGGGCGCGCGGTCATTTATAATATAATATATTATTGACTTCGCGAAAATATCGAAACGGAGGGAAATATGAAAAGAGAATTTTTTAAGGCACGCGACGGCAAAGAGCTTTCGCTTGCTGTTTGGGACGAAGTTGAAATGCCGCGCGGCGTTATTCAGATAAGTCACGGAATGAGCGAGCATATAGCGCGCTACGACGATTTCGCGCTGTTTATGAACGGCGAAGGTTATATCGTGTTCGGCGACGATCATCGCGCCCACGGCTATACGGACAAAGACGCTTTGGGCCTAACCGGCGACGGCGATCTTTTCGAAGACACCGTGCGCGACGAGATCGAACTTACGGATTACGCGAAGGAAAAATGGAAACTTCCCGTGATCCTGCTCGGTCACAGTTACGGCTCGTTTATCGCCCAGCGGTATCTCACTTACGGCGAAAACGGACTCAAAGGCGCGATACTTTCGGGAAGCGCGTTTATGACCGGTTTTGCGGTAACGGGCGGCAAACTTCTGAGCAAAAACAAGATCAAACCCGCCGTCAAGGACAAGCCGGGCAAACTTTTCGCCAAACTCTCTTTCGGCGGCTACGATAAGAAAGTAAAAGACGGCTACAACGGTTGGCTCAACCGCGACAAAGAGGAAGTAAACAAGTATAACGCCGACGTTTTGTGCGGTTTTACGTGCTCAAACGGCTTTTATCATTACTTTTTCAAGGGCCTCGACTCTATCCGCAACTCCAAGTACGCCGCGCTCGACAAGTCTTTCCGCATCCTTATCGCTTCGGGAAGCGAAGACCGCGTGGGCGGCTGCGGCAAACTCGTCCGCAAACTTTACAACCGTTTCGTTTCTTTGGGTTTCAAACCCGAGCTTAAACTTTCCGACGGCGCGCGCCACGAGATACTCAACGAGCTGAATAAGACGGAAGTATACCGCGATTTCGCCGACTTCGCCAATTCCTTGATTTGACGGCGACATACGGCGTGATACG
>CACZPH010000148.1 GCA_902783025.1 uncultured Eubacteriales bacterium
AATAAATAGCAAATGTCAACAGGGTGGAGTTTTTTCGATCTATTTACGAAATTTAAAAGTTTTTCCGGTTGACAAACATACTTTTTTGACATATAATAATAACGTAGTCTTATGACTACAAATAGCAAGCAAGTAAGTTGGCGGTTTCTCAACCGTGTTGGACTTGCTTGCTTTTATTTTTGTCTTTTTTATGTCGAATTTTGCTTTTTACATTAGCAAAGTCTTCTTTATCAAAAGAAAAATTACTCAAAGGCTTTTTTCAAAAATTACTTTTTTTCCTGAAATAAAGCCGTTCCTTATGTATGCTTTTTCATTTTTTCCTTACACGATCTATTTACGCAAAATTTATAAACGCAATTTTATTGCTATTTTTATTTTTCTTTGTTATAATATAAAATAGAATTCTTATAAGAAGGTTTTTGTATGAGTCTACTTTGTTTTGACGCGGCAACCGAAATCAAGTCTTACACGGTACTTGCCGTTCTCGCGCTTTTTACCGTCGCGACGATGTTTTTGAGCGTATTTTACTTCGTCAAGTTCAAAAACGCTCAAAGCGGCGGCGCTTTTAATTATTTTATCGCGTTTCTTATCGCGGGCTTTGCTTTGCGCGTGATCGCGGGCTTGCTTGTTATAGGACACAGGCGCGATCTGTACGAAGTGCTGTATCCCGCTATCGAAGAAGAGCCGTACGCCGTTTACCCGGTAGCGTACTATCTTCTCAAACTTTTTACTTTTCCGTTTACTCTGGCGGGAACTTCGACAGATTCGGTTATTTTCAATCTTTTCCTCAAAATGCCGTTTATTCTCGCCGATCTCGCCTCGGCGGCATTGCTTTATCTTCTAAGCAAAAAGTATTTTAACGACAAGATAGGCGTAGTGGCGGCGGCGCTCGTATGCCTGTGCCCGGTTTTCATTTTCATATCGGCGATGTGGGGCAGCGTTCTTTGTCTGCTCGCGCCCGTACTGCTTGCGGCGATTTACTTTATGCTCGGTAAAAAACACGTGCCCGCGTTATGCTTTTTCGCGCTCGCGCCGCTCGTGGCGAAAGAGGCGCTTTTTATCCTTCCCGTCGTGCTCGTGTATTATATTTACGTATGGATCAAAGGCATTGCGGCTTACAAGAAAGGCGAAGGCGGCAACGACGCCGACCTTTGGCTTATACCTGCGATTCTTGCCGGGAGCGTCGTCGCGCAGTACGCGGTAAGTATTCCGTACTTTGCGGCGATAGGTAATTTCTCGTTTGCCAACTGGTTTTACAAACTCTTCGTTTCGCCGTTTGCGGACGTGGAATATTACGCGGTAAATACTCTCGGTATATACGGTCTTATCGGTTCGAACGTTTCCGCGTTCGACAACGCGTTCCCGGCCGTTATTATGGCGATAGGTTTCGCGCTTGTCGTGGCGCTTTTTACCTTCTTCGCTTACCGGTACAGGGCAAACCGTGCGGTGATCGTACTTCTCATTCCTTATTCGATAATGCTTATTTCGACTTTCCTGCTCGGAAATACTCTTCTGTCGATTCTGCCGACTCTCGTAACGCTTCTCGCGGCGTTCCTTATCCTCAAGGACGTAAGGATACTCAGGACTTTTATGGTGACGGGAATACTCATTCTGGTTACCGCCTGCATAATTTTCGCGCTCGCCAACTACTACAACACAATCGAAATGCTGTATTTCAGAGATTATTCCGATGAAGGATATACCGGCTTAACGTGGCTGTTCAAAGAGTATCAACCGATAATTCAGGTGCTCAGCGCGCTTCAGATAATCAACTTCGTATATATGACGAGTTATGTCATCGATATAGCCTTTGCGGGCGAAACCGTTCCTCTTCTCGGCACGTCCGAGCCGACTTTCGGCACAACGGTCAAAGTATTGTTTACTAATGAAAAACACGAAAAAGGAGCAAAAGATGCTGGCAAAAATTAAGAGTTACGGATTGCAGGGAATAAAAGGTTATGAAGTCGAACTCGAAATAGACGTTCATAGCGGGCTTCCCGGAATGGAAGTCGTAGGGCTTCCGGACGCGGCGGTCAAAGAATCGCGCGAAAGAGTAAGAAGCGCGCTCAAAAACAGCGGTTATTTAGTATCGGCGCAAAAGGTCACTATCAACCTTGCGCCCGCGGACGTAAAAAAAGAAGGAAGCTTTTACGATCTCGCTTTTGCGCTCGGGTTATTGTTCGCGACCGATCAGCTTCCCACCAAGCGGCTCAAAGATTACATTTTTATCGGAGAACTCGCGCTCGACGGCAGACTCCGTCACGTAAAAGGTATTTTACCCGTGCTTATTTCCGCGCTTGATAAGGGTTACAAGAAGATAGTTTTGCCCGCGGCCAACGCCAACGAAGCGTGCTATCTCAGCGGAGTCGAAGTTTTTGCTTTCGAAACTCTGAACGAAGTCGTCGATTTTCTTATAGCGGAAAAGGAGGCGGATCCGATAAAACAAAGGGATATCAGCCTTGTTTATCACAGCAAATACTCAGAGGATTTTAAGTACGTCAAAGGTCAGTATGTCGCCAAGCGCGCATTGGAGATCGCGGCGGCGGGCAACCATAATGTAGTTATGATAGGACCGCCCGGCGCCGGAAAAACTATGCTTGCGCGTTGTATACCGACCATAATGCCGGATATGACGATCCCGGAAGTTTTGGAAACGACCAAGATCCACAGCGTGGCGGGAGTGCTCAGCGAAGAGGAAGGAATAGTCCGCAACAGACCTTTCCGTTCCCCGCATCATACAATTACGCCGATAGCGCTGACCGGCGGCGGAGCGGCCGCAAAGCCGGGCGAAATGAGTCTGGCGCACAACGGCGTGCTTTTTCTCGACGAATTGCCCGAATATCCTCGTAACGTGCTCGAAAATTTACGTCAGCCGCTCGAAGACGGCGTGATCACCGTCGCCCGCGCGATGCGTTCGGTGGAGTATCCGGCGTCGTTTATGTTAGTCGCGAGCATGAACCCGTGCCCGTGCGGTTATTACGGCTCGAAAGTGCGCGAATGCACTTGTACGCCCGCGCAGATAACCAAATATTTATCCAAGTTGTCCGGTCCTCTTATGGACAGAATAGATCTGCATATCAAGGTAAACAACGTTACCTACAACGATCTTTCGTCCACGGAGCTTGCCGAGAGCAGCGAAGAAGTGCGTAAGAGAGTTAACGCCGCCAGAAAAATACAGTCCGAAAGGTATGCGGGAACGGGCATTTATTCCAACGCCAAAATGACAAGCGAAATGATCCGTAAGTACTGCGTACTCAACGAGGAGAGCGAAAAACTTATCAAGACCGCTTTCGAAAAACTTAATCTGTCCGCCCGCGCATATACGCGTATTCTTAAGGTTTCGCGCACGATAGCCGATCTTGAAGGCAGCGAAAACATAGAAACAAAGCACGTAAAAGAAGCGCTTCAGTACCGCTCGCTTGACAAAGGTATCGTAAAATGACCGAAAGCGAGATTTTGTTCTGGCTGTCGCGTTCGAGACTCAGCGTACGAAAACAGTACGAACTTATCGATTACGCCGGAGGAATATCCGCGCTTGCGGAAATTTTTCGCCGCGACGCGAAAATAAAAGAGATTTGCGCGGACAAGTATTCCGCGATGAGTCGTAATCTTGCCGACGACGTGATCAAGGAAGAACTTGCGCGTCTTAAGTCAAGCAATATCGGCGTGATGACTTTTCTCAACCCTTATTATCCCGACAGGCTTAAGCAAAGCGAAGTCAACGCGCCGCTCGCAATGTATTACAAGGGCGACTTGAGTTTGCTTTCCACGCCTTGTATCGCGGTAGTCGGCACGCGCGCAAACTCGTCCTACGGCAAATACGTAACCGAGAGCTTTTGCGAAACGCTTTGTGCGGCAGGTTTTACGATAGTAAGCGGACTCGCCACCGGAATAGACGGATATGCGCACAAAACCGCGCTTGAGCGCGACGGTAAAACGA
>CACZPH010000149.1 GCA_902783025.1 uncultured Eubacteriales bacterium
AGGGACGAGAGGCGCGTACATAATCGTACGTAACTCGAAGTCCCGAGCATCGGAACAAAGTATTGCGAAGCGTATCAGCCGCGAAACGGGCGCGAAAAAGAGAAATTATGTGGTTTCGACGAGTTTCAACGAATTAAGTTTTACGTCGTAAATGCGCTCAAATCTCTTGAGTTCGCTGATAGCGGCGCGCTTACAAAGCGACGGCGGGGCGGGAACCTTGTTCAGTTCGTCGAGGTACTTGGCGGCGATGAGCGCCTTGAGTTCCCCGACGGTATTCGGCTCGTCCGTTTCGCGCGCTTTGGTTACGTCGAAGCCGGACATCGAGATGATCTTCTGCACGAATTTGGCAAGGATAAGACGTTTGTCCGCCTCGGAATACAACAGCGCCTTGATGGTCTTGAGAAACACCAAAAACGCCGCTCCGCTCTCAAGCGACTGAGCCGATTCGCTCATACACTCCGCCGCCGCTCCCGCGCACGCGAAAGCCGTAAAGTCGGACGTAAGCGCGAAAGTGTCTTCGAGCGCGGTGGCTCCGGTAAGCGTATAATTGCCGTTTTTTTCCGCGAGTTCGTACACGCAAAAAGCGAACGGCTGGCAGGCGAATTTGAGCTTGGCGTCCTTTTTTCGCACTCCCTTTGCCGTCGCGCGGATCACGCCTTCCTCGGCACAGTACAACTCGATTTTTTTGTCGTTGTCCTTGCTCTCAAAGGCGCGAAGTAAAATTGCGGTAACCTTCTTGTCCACCTTGCACCTACTCGAATAGTCCGTCGTCCGTGTACGCAAAATACTCGTAAAATTCGCCGAGTCCCGGCGCGTTCCTCCGCGCAAAAACAAGCGAACATAAGCCGAATTCATACGCTTCTATGCTGTTTGCGTCTTCGCTTCCGCGAATAGGGTATTCGTACAATTCGTCCATAGCGCACCTCCTTTACGGGTAGTATGCGCTTTTTTTGTTATTTTACTTGAGGCTCTTGAGATCGTAGCCTATCTCGGTAAGCACGCTTTTGTCGTCGCGCCACTTGTCGCGCACCTTGACGAAAGTCTCCAAATACACTTTGGAGTCGAGCAAACGCTCTATATCCTTGCGCGCCGCCTCGCCGATAGCGCGAAGCATTTCGCCGCCCGCGCCGATAACGATGGGCTTGTGAGATTCCTTTTCGACGATAATATCGAGAATAATATGCGCAATATCGCCTTCGTAGTACATTCGCTGCATATATACGCCTATGCCGTGCGGTATCTCGTCCGATAAGAGCAAAAGCGCCTTTTCGCGAACTGTTTCGCATATTATATACCGCTCGTTTTTGTCCGTGTATTCGTCTTCCGGAAAATACGCCGCGCCGTCGGTAAGCTTGGTTTTAAGCGCCGCTTTCAGCACGTCGATATTCGTCTTTTTCTTGGCGGAAGTCGGGATAATATCCTCTACCGCGCGCCTGTCGCCGTCGGGCTTCGTGAGATACGAAACCTGATTAAGCAGCGGATAGATCGCCTCGTATTTGCCTACGTCCGTCTTGTTGATGACGAGATAAACCGGTATCCCGGTGGTCTTGAGATACTTTTCGACAAACTGCAGATCCGACGGAAAAATCTTTTTGCTTCCGTCAAGCACTATCACTATCGCGTCGGCGTCGGAGGTGGAGCCTTTGACGCATTTTTCCATATATTCGCCGAGTTTGGTCTCCGCCTTATGCACGCCGGGCGTGTCGACGAAAATCATCTGGCAGTCGTCTTCGGTAAGTACGCCCATTATGCGGTCGCGCGTCGTCTGCGCCTTGGGCGAAACGATCGATACTTTCTCGCCCACCAAAGCGTTGATAAGGCTGGATTTGCCTACGTTCGGTCTTCCTAAAACGGTAATAAATCCGCTTTTCATACTCTCTCCTTATTCTCTCGTAATGCCGAGCGCGGATAATATTTCTTCTTCCTTCGCCCGCATAACGGCTTTGTCGCTCTCTTCGATATGGTCGTAGCCGAGCAGATGCAAAAGCCCGTGCAAAAACAAGTACGCCCGCTCGCGCTCTTCGCTGTGGCCGTATTCGGCGGCCTGCTCC